>JAYQUI010000051.1:0-8744 GCA_038147655.1 Nitrosomonadales bacterium | reverse complement strand
GCTCAAAACACCAGAGTGGCCACTTAAATGAGATGCTCCAATTGCTACAAATATATTATCTTGTTTCATTGCTTCATATATTTGTTGATTGAAGATATGATTTCTATCGATTAAGATTTTTTGTTTAATTTTATTCCATAAATTCTCACTCATGATTTCGGATGTCATAGACTCATTCGTATTCATAATAAGATCTAAATCACCATCCATGTATACCTGAATCAACTTTTCATAATTTTTTTCTTTGATTTCCATTGGGGTCATTAACGAATTCTTTAATAACAAAATTTGTTCTTCATCGGTCATGAAATCCAATGCAGAAAAATGATCACTAGTTGACATCAGACCTCGGGTGAGGATTCCAGAGTCTTCAGCATATCGTTTTAATAAATTGTCCTGATTGAATGGTGTTGCAGGCCTTGGAGAGTCTAATATAAATGCCAGTAACCACGGTTTCATTTTAGTAATTCGATCAAAAAACATCACGTGATAATCAGATAACTGTTTTAAGCTATCAAGCTCATCCTCATTGAGTTGATCAATAAAGTTAATGTTAGTCTGAATATGCTTTGGATCGGAGAGCTCATCCGTTTCCATCAAAAAAAGGCTAGAGTTTTTGATAGACACTAATAAATTTTCATTGAATGAGGTTACCCTACTGTCATCAGAATGAAAGGTGCCGAAAACAAAGTGTATTTTTCCTTCATGATCAGTCACTTCATAAAGTGTTGTTTTTCCAAAAACTTGACTGCTGACAAACCAAATAAGTACAAATAAAAGTTTAAAAAATAATTTAAATAGTTTCATTCATTTATTATAAACATCATGGAGAATAAAATTTTATTAATTAGAGAGCCATCTGATTTTAATAATATTAATTTTGCGAATATTTCAGAAGATGGCCTGGTTGGTATATCTGCTCAATTAAATATCGACCTTATTCTTTCATCATATAAATTAGGCATCTTTCCATGGTTCAATGAAAATGAGCCCATCCTGTGGTGGTCACCAAATCCTCGGCAGGTATTATTTATTGATAAATACAAACCATCTAAATCATTACTTAAAGAAATAAAAAAAAATAAATTTATATTTAAAATTAATAAAAATTTTCCAGCTGTCATTCGTGCTTGTAAAAGAGTGCAGAGAAACCAGTCTGGGACGTGGATAGATGCAAGAATTATTGATAACTATACAAGGCTTCACCAAATCGGACATGCCCATTCTTTTGAGATATACAATATGGAGGATAGCTTAGTCGGTGGGATATATGGAGTACTTACCAAGAATGTTTTTTTTGGTGAATCAATGTTTCATCTTGAAAATAATGCATCTAAAGTTTGTTTTTATTTATTATCTAAATGGCTGAAAGAAAAAGGAGTTAGAGTCATTGATGCTCAAGTCGAATCCGAGCATATTTCTCAATGGGGTGGTGAGCTCATATCACGAGATAAATTTATGGATATAATAATGTGATGAGTATTCCAGAGAATAAAGAATTCAAAAAAATTCAATTTTATTTAACTGCAAATTATAATTGTGGATATCTACCGGAAAAAAAAGCACAGTCCATCGTTGCCTCACCATACCAAAATATTAACCAAAATGAATTTGACAATCTCATCAGAATTGGTTTTAGAAGAAGTGGAAATCACGTTTATAAGCCCCACTGTCACAATTGTGAAGCTTGCACGCCTATCCGATTAGATGTTTATCGATTCAAACGAAATAGAACTCAGGACAGATGTTTAAAAAAAAACAATCTAGTCGTGGTTGAAGAGGATCTAGATTTTCTTGAAGAAGACTTCCTCCTGTATTCAAAGTATCAAAAAATACGTCACAATGACCTATCCTCCTCTCTTGAAGATCAAAGAGAGGAGTATAAAAACTTTCTTCTTACCAGTAATTTCATCTCAAAAAAAATAAGGTTTTATCATAACGACAAATTACTTATGGTGAGCATAGTGGATTATCTCAATGATGGCATTTCCGCAGTCTATACTTTTTATGATCGAAATTATTTGAAGCAGAGTTTAGGAACATACTCTATACTTTGGCTCATTGAGAAATGTAAGATTGAGAACTTACCTTATCTCTATTTGGGATACTGGATCAAGGAAAATGATAAAATGAACTATAAAACTAAGTTTAAGCCGTTTGAGCTTTTTGAAGATAAACAGTGGAAAATTTTTAATGAATAAAATTTGTATTATTGGTCTTGGGCTGCTTGGTGGATCTATTGGCAAGGAATGTATTTCCAAAAATCTAGCAAAACAGGTGCTGGGTTTTGGTCGAAATAGCGAGTCATTAAAAAAGGCAAAGCAATTAGGTCTGGTGCATGAAATTTCAGAAAGTTTTGAGGATTTAAATCAAGCCGATTTAATTATCATTGCGACGCCTGTTAAGCAATACAGCACAATATTTAAAAATATAAAACCATTTTTATCCCCCACGACATTAATTACCGATGTGGGAAGTACCAAAAAAAATGTAATTAATGATGCAAATTGCTTCCTTGATGACCACTATACAAAATTTATTGGCTCCCATCCTATCGCCGGTTCAGAAAGACATGGTCCCGAAGCGGCTCAACTTGGACTTTTTAAAAATAAAAATATCATCGTCACACCGCATGAAAAAAATACTAAAGAGGATATCAATTTTATTGGTAATTTTTGGAATTCATTGGAGGGTATATCATTAATCATGGATGCTGTAAGCCATGATGAAATTTTTTCTACAGTTAGTCATCTTCCTCATGCGCTAGCAATGATCTTTATGGGTATGTTAAATAGCAAAAATAATAAGGATGAGTTGTTGAGATTCGCAGCCAGTGGCTTTCGTGACTTTACAAGAATTGCTGCAAGCTCCCCAGAGATGTGGAAGGATATCTTTATTGATAATAAAGAAGCATGTTTAAAAGATTTAAATGAATTTAAAAAACAAATAGAGAAATTTGAATCTATCGTTTCCAATGAGAAAGATTTGGAAAAATATCTTCAATACGCAAGCACTCTAAGAAGTAATTGGAATGAATAAAAATCTGTCTCTTAAATTAGCTCCAAAATCAAAAATTGATGGGGTGATAAAGCCACCTGGATCAAAAAGTATTACCAATAGATTGCTTCTTCTTAGCAGTCTTTGTAATCAAAGTATTTCATTGACTAATCATCTCATCTCCGATGATTCAAAATATATGATTAAAGCTCTGGAAGACTTGGGAGTTTCAATAAGTTCAGACACGAAAGACAAGATTACAATATTTGGAGATCCAAAAAAATTCAATAATTCCGCTGATCTTTTTCTTGGAAATGCCGGTACGGCATATAGGCCACTGTGTGCTTTATTGTCTATCTTGGGTGGAAATTATCGCCTTGATGGTGTTGAAAGAATGCATGAAAGACCTATCAAAGATTTAGTCGACAGCTTATCAAGTATTGGTGCAGATATTAAATATCTAAAAAATATAGGATTCCCTCCCGTTCAGGTTTCTGATTTTAAATTTAATGGCAAAACAGATATATCCATTAAAGGAAATGTCTCTAGTCAATTCCTTACCAGTCTTCTGATGGCTATTCCTCTCATAGGGCAAGATTTTAAATTAAATATAGATGGAGAACTGATTTCAAAACCTTATATTGATATCACAATAAAGCTGCTCAAGCTATTTAATGTCAATTACATTAATCACAATTACTCGAGTTTTGAATTCAATTGCAATGACAATCCGAAGCTGTATTCATTAGATAGTGGATTAATAGATATTGAGCCCGATGCATCCTCTGCTAGCTATTTCTTTGCGGCTGCTGCAATAAGCGGCAACATTAAAGTCGATGGTCTTAGTAAAGAATCCATTCAGGGTGATATTCAATTTCTGGAAGTTCTAAAGAAAATGGGTGCTGATATTACTTACAATAATGATTCAATCAATGTGAGAAAAGCCAATACTCTAGTCGGAGGTCAATTTGATTGTATTGCGATACCAGATGCTGCGATTACACTGGCTGCGATGGGATTGTTTACCAGTTCACCAGTAGAGTTATTTAATATAAATAGCTGGAAGGTTAAAGAAACAGATCGAATAGTAGCTATGGAAAATGAGCTAAGGAAATTTGGAGCAACTGTGACATCTACAGACAATTCTTTAAAGATAATTCCTCCCGCGAATATTTTAGACAATGTCTCCGTACATACTTATGACGATCATAGGATAGCAATGTGTTTTTCTCTTGCTTGTTTAGCAAATAAATCTGTTGAAATTCAAGATCCAGAGTGTGTTAATAAAACCTATCCTAATTACTTTAATGATTTTTTGAAACTATTATCATGAACCTCATAACTATTGACGGTCCTGCAGGATCAGGTAAAGGAACTGTTGCAAAACAATTATCACAAGAATTGAAATTAAACTATCTAGATTCTGGTGCAATTTATAGAATTCTAGGATTTCATCTTAAGGAAAATAATATTCCAATTGAAAATGATGCATTAGTAAAAGAAAGTATCCAAAAAGCAAAAATTCAATTTATAGAAGAGGCAATTTATTTAAATGATCGAGATGTAACTAATACCATTAGAACAGAGTCTATTGCAAAAATGGCTTCATTAATTGCTGCTAAAAAGACTGTCAGAGAAAGTATTCTGGATTTACAAAGATCATTCTTAAAAAAACCAGGATTAGTCGCCGAGGGAAGAGATATGGGTACTGTTGTATTTCCAGAAGCGAAATATAAGTTTTTTCTTACAGCAACTGTTGAAGAAAGAGCTAGTCGTAGATATAAACAGTTGATTTCTAAAGGTTTTGATGTTAGTATAGCCGACCTTGTAGTTGAAATACAAGAACGAGATTTTCGTGATACCAATAGAACTATATCACCATTAGTTCCTGCAGCTAACGCAGTGATTATTGATACAACTGAATTATCTCCAAGCCAAGTTATTGAATTTATACTTGGTGACATTTGAGTTCTTCATAGCTCCAAACTATGAAGTTTGATTAACAACCCCATTGCTAGATGGGAATTGGATATTTTAATGACAACTTTAACGAAAACAACAGAAACAAAGAATAACGAAAATTTTGCAGCAATGTTAGAAGAAAGTCTTGCCCTCAAAGAAATGCGTCAGGGTGAGATTATCACAGCTGAGGTCGTGTCAATTGACTCAGATGTAGTCATTGTTAATGCAGGATTAAAGTCAGAGAGCTTTATTAAAGCTGATGAATTTTATAACGACAAAAGAGAAGTTGAAGTTGCAGTTGGTGACTTTGTAAAAGTGGCTATCGAAAAACTTGAAGATGGATATGGTTCAACAATTCTTTCTCGAGATAGAGCAAAAAAAATACAAGCCTGGGAAGACCTTGAGAATGCGATGAATGATAAGACTACGGTATCAGGTTTTGTTAGTTCCAAAGTAAAAGGTGGCTTAAGAGTATCAGTAAAAGGAATTACCGCATTCTTACCAGGATCATTAGTTGATTCAAGACCGGTAAAAGATACATCGCCATATGAAAATAAAGAAACTGAATTAAAAGTAATTAAGATCGATAAGAAAAGAAATAATATTGTCGTTTCTAGAAAAGCGGTCTTAGAAGAACAAATGGGAGCAGATCGTGAATCAATTATTGAATCACTCTCTGAAGGGGCTACAGTTAAAGGAATTATTAAAAATATTACCGATTATGGTGCATTTGTTGATTTAGGTGGTATTGATGGATTACTCCATATAACTGACCTTGCATGGAAAAGAATTAAACACCCATCCGAAGTCTTAAATGTTGGCGATGAAATTGAAGCTAAGGTCTTAAAATATGACCAAGATAAAAATAGAGTTTCTCTTGGCTTAAAACAACTTGGTGATGACCCATGGGTTGGTTTAGAAAGAAGATACCCCGTTTCAACTAGAATATTTGGCAAAGTTTCAAACCTCACTGATTACGGTGCATTCGTGGAAATTGAAAGTGGTATCGAAGGTCTAGTTCACGTTTCTGAAATGGATTGGACAAATAAAAATATTCATCCAACAAAAGTTGTAAACCTTGGCGATGAAGTTGAAGTAATGATCCTTGAAGTTGATGAAGGTAAAAGAAGACTATCGCTTGGTATTAAACAATGTAAAGAAAACCCTTGGCAGGCCTTTGAAAATGATCATAAACAAGGTGAAACAATTAAAGGCTCAATTAAGTCAATCACAGACTTCGGTATATTTATTGGGTTAGATGGAGGTATTGATGGACTTATCCATCTTTCAGATATATCTGAAACTGAATCAAATGAAGATGCTGTTAAAAAGTATAAAAAAGGTGATGAAGTTGAAGCAAAGATACTTGCTATTGATGTTGATAAAGAAAGAATATCTCTTGGAATTAAGCAACTTTCAGCTAACTACACTGAAGATGTTAAAGACGATAGTTCATCAAGCAAAAAAGATGCTAAAAAAGCCAAATCAACAACTATTGACAAGGAACCAGAGAATGCTGGAACGACCAACCTTGGTGCTCTTTTAAAAGCAAAGATGAGTGATGCGTCAGATAAGGAATAACTAACCTAGACAATGACAAGATCAGAACTTATTGAAAAGCTGTCTTCACAATTTCAGCATCTTCTTCAAAAAGATGCTGAATTAGTTGTGAAAAATATACTAGATTCAATGTCAGATACTCTAAACAATGGAAAACGAATTGAAATTAGAGGTTTTGGAAGCTTTTCATTAAATAAAAGACCTGCAAGAATTGGTAGAAATCCCAAAACTGGTGAAAAAGTTCACATCAGTGAAAAACTTGTCCCCCATTTTAAAGCTGGAAAAGAGCTGAGATCTCGTGTTGATAAGTAACTTTTAAAGTATACTTTCTATAATATTTTCTTTCTAAATTAGTTATGGTTGAATTTGAGCTTTGGTGGCTTTTGCTTATCCCATTTTTTTTTGGGTTAGGATGGATTGCTGCTCGTATCGATATTAAACATATAATATCTGAAACAACTGATCTTCCTGCCTCATACTTTAAAGGCCTTAACTTCATTCTCTTTCAAGATTATGAAAAAGCATCTGAATCTTTTTCTGATGCACTAAGAATAAAACCAGACTCCCTTGAGCTGCATTTCATTCAAGGTAATATATTTAGAAAACTTGGAAAAATTGATCAAGCTATCAATCTTCATAATAAATTACTTGATCAAAAAGAATTAACACCTCAGCAAATTGAATCCGTAAAAGCAGAACTGATGCAGGATTATTTTACAGCAGGCTTTTATGATCGATGTGAATCCATTTCGAGGGAACTTTCAAACGAACAATATCAAGAATTTAAGTTAAAGATTTTATTAGATATATCAATCAAACAAAGACATTGGGACTCTGCAATAAAATATTGCAAAGAAGTTGAACAAAATTTTGGCGTTTCCTACAGGTTACAAATTAGCCATTTTTTATGTGAACTGGCTTTAGAGAAAATAATTCAAGAAAAAAAAGATCAAGCAATAAAACATCTCGAACAGGCATTAGGTATTTACAAAAATTCAACCCGAGCAAATATTATTCTTGGAGAGTTGGAATTTGAAAAACAGAACTATAAATCTGCAATAGAAATTTGGAAAAGAATTGAATTACAAAAACCAACTGACTTCATCTTAATTGCTACGAAATTTTTAGAATGCTATGAAAAATTAAACAAACAAAATGAGTGTTTATCATTTCTTTCACACTTAAGAGAAAGTTACGGAATAAGCCAAATAGATACAGTTATCTTCAATTTTATTCTCCAAAAAGAAGGGCCTAAAAATGCTGAAGAGTTTGCAAAAAATAATTTAATTAAAAAACCGTCTATTGAAATTCTCGATCAATTATTTAGTGCAAAGTCTCTAAGTGATGATAATGATAGTGATATTAAGATGATGCAACAGGTGATTAAAAATAGCATAGGTACAAAATTATTTCACTTATGTAGTCATTGTGGCTTTCAAGCTAAGCAACATCATTGGCAATGTCCAGCATGCAACTCGTGGGAGACGGTTTCAAACGAACTAAAAGATATAAGCAAATAATGAATGATTCCAAAGTTATAGTGGCTCTTGATTTTTCATCACTAAATGAAACTGATGCTTTTCTAAAAAAAATTAAAGGGCAAAATTGCAGAGTAAAGGTTGGTAAGGAGCTTTTTACTAACGAAGGTCCGAATGTCATCAAATTAATACAACGATATGGCTTTGAAATTTTTTTAGATTTGAAGTTTCATGATATTCCTAATACTGTATCAAGCGCTATTAAAGCAAGTTGCAATTTAGGTGTATGGATGGTTAATATCCATGCCTCAGGAGGAAAACAGATGATGCTTGCAGCACGAGAAGCTGTGGAATCTTCATCACACAAACCGCTTTTAATTGCAGTTACAATTCTTACTAGTTTTGATAATTCTTCTTACCAAGAGTTAGGTTTTAAAAATGAATTACAGGAACAAATTGCTTATTTAGCAACAATGTCTGAAAAATCAGGGATGGATGGAATCGTATGTTCGGCAAATGATGTTCCCTCAATTAAACCATTAGTTAGAGAAAAATTCCAGTTTATAACACCAGGTATAAGAGTTGTGAACAGTAGTGATGACCAAAAAAGAGTAACTACTCCGGAAAATGCTATATCAAATGGATCTAATTATCTTGTTATCGGAAGACCTATCACCTTAAGTAATGATCCAGCAACTATGATCGAAAAAATTAATCAAAGCATTAATTAATTTTTATTTGATTTTC
>JAYQUI010000050.1:5045-8877 GCA_038147655.1 Nitrosomonadales bacterium | reverse complement strand
CAAGTACATCATCAATTAATTGATATATTTGACCAAAGATTTCGCCAATTAAGGATAGTGATTTTTTCTGATCTAAAGTGCATTTATTTGCTATGCAGGCTAATTTTCCACACGCTTCAAATAGAACCCCTGTTTTTGCTTTGATAACCTTAAAATAATCATCTTGGGAAATATCAAAGTTATTTTTATTAACAAGTTGAAGCACTTCGCCTTCAGCAATTTTATTTGTGGTGTAGGCAAGAATATCCATTATCTCAATATTATCTAATTCAACCATCATCTGAAAGGATCTTGAATATATAAAATCTCCAACCAATATGCTTGCTGAATTTCCAAATTTTATATTTGCTGTTGGGGAACTTCTTCTGGTATCAGAGTCATCCACAACATCATCATGAAGAAGGGTGGCTGTATGAATAAATTCAACAATGGCTGCTAATTGGTAATGGATATGTGTTATACCACCTGCGAGGCCGGCTAAATTTAATAAACATTGAGGCCTCATTTTCTTACCACCGCCATCAATAATATGTTTACCTATTTGATTTATTAGTGGAACCTCAGAATCCAATGAAGACCTGATGACATCATTTACTTTTTGTAGATGATCTTGCTGATCGCTATTAAATGCTATTTTTTTTTGGTATGTGGTTTTCACTTTAATTTATTTGCATTTTAGAATTACTTAGCCGTCTTATTAATTCAATTATTATACTATGTTGAATATGATTATTTTGTTGATTAAATTCAAGTTTTTTCATATAATGTTCGGTCTTTAGACACAAACAAATGTTTAGATAATAGGAATTATAATGCAAGCTGTAATCAAAACTGGTGGAAAACAGTATAAAGTATCCGAGGGAGATATCCTAAGAGTAGAAAAACTCACTGCTAAAGAAGGCGAAAGTTTAAAATTAGATTACGTTCTAGCTTTAGTCGACGGTGATAAAACTACAATTGGTGCTCCAACAGTTAAGGGTGCAAATGTTGATGTATCAGTTGTTTCCCACGGAAAACATGACAAAGTTATGATTTTTAAAATGAAAAGACGTAAGCATTACAGAAAAACGCAGGGACATAGACAAAACTTTACTGAGCTTAAAGTAACTAAAATTAACGCAAAATAATATTTAGGAAAATAATATGGCACATAAGAAAGCGGGCGGAAGCTCAAGAAACGGAAGAGACTCAAACGCCAAACGTTTAGGACTTAAAGTATTTGGAGACCAGTTTGTAAAAGCTGGCGGGATAATCTTGAGACAGCGCGGTACTAAGATGCATCCGGGCGAAAATGTTGGTATGGGCAAAGATCATACCTTATTTGCAAAAGCGGATGGTAAGGTAAGTTTTAGTGTTAAAGGTCATTTGAAAAGAAAATTAGTAAATATTGTTACTAACTGATCTGAGTAAAGTCTTTGATTCGGGCCCTATCATTTGATAGGGCTTTTTTATTTGGTGTAGCCAATGAAATTTATAGATGAAGTTTTAATAAAAGTATTTGCTGGCGATGGAGGCAATGGCATTGCTTCGTTCAGAAGAGAAAAGTTTGAGCCTATGGGAGGTCCTAGCGGAGGAGATGGTGGTAGAGGAGGATCTGTTTATTTCCAAGCTGATGAAAATTTAAATACTCTTATTGACTTCAGATTTAAAAAGGAACATCGTGCTCAAAGAGGAGAAAATGGAAGGAGTTCTGATCAATATGGGGCGGCAGGAGAGGATCTTGTTCTTAAAGTTCCTGTTGGAACCGTTATTAAAGATAGTTTTTCAGAAAACATTTTTGGTGATTTGACACAACATGCTCAGAAAATTTTAGTTGCCAAGGGTGGTAAAGGCGGACTAGGAAATATACATTTTAAATCAAGCATTAATAGAGCCCCAAGGCAATTTACGCACGGTGAACCAGGTGAGGAATTTGAATTATTTTTAGAATTAAAACTTATTGCGGATATTGGTCTGGTGGGTTTGCCAAATGCAGGTAAATCTTCCTTTATAAGAAAAGTATCGGCAGCAACTCCAAAAGTTGCAGATTATCCATTTACAACATTGCAACCAAATTTGGGTGTTGTTAAATTTGATATTGATAAAAGTTTTGTGATTGCAGATGTTCCTGGATTAATTGAGGGTGCCTCTGATGGGGTAGGTTTAGGGGATAAATTTTTAAAACATTTAACTCGTACCAGATTATTACTTCACTTAATTGATGGACTATCTAATATAAGTGGTTCAGATCCAATAGATGATGCACAAACGATCATTGGTGAGCTAAAAAAATATGAGGAAACATTGTTCAATAAACCTCGATGGATCGTGTTGAATAAAATCGATCTTAACTATGATGCAGATGCGTTGAAGAAACAAATTAAAGATAAAATAGGGTGGGATGATAAAATTTTTGTTATTTCATCTCTTACTGGACAAGGTTGTCAGGAATTGATAAAAGAAATTGCATACTTTTTAGAAAATGAAGATCAATAAAATAAAAAAAATAGTCATAAAAATTGGCTCTAGTTCAATTTCATCGATCCAGAATGGCCTTAATCAGTCAAATATTAACATTTTAGTCAATGAAATCAATTGGTTAAAAAAACATGGTGTTAAGGTTGTTCTTGTCTCAAGTGGGGCAATTTCTATGGGTTTGCATGTCAGCGGAAAACAAAGAAGGCCAGCAAAATTAGCTCAGCTTCAATCTTTAGCAGCTATTGGGCAAATTGAATTGATGCAGGCGTATAAAAAGTTATTTCATAAAAAAAATAAAAATATTCAAATTGGCCAGGTGCTCTTAACCAACGATGATTTAGTTTCAAGAGAACGCTATTTAAATGCAAAAAATGCATTGGATGAGTTATTAAATTGTGGGGCGGTTCCAATTGTTAATGAAAATGACACTGTTGCATATGATGAAATTCAATTTGGTGATAACGACATTCTTGCTTCAAGAGTCGCCAACCTTATTCAAGCAGACTTATTGGTGATATTCACCGACCAAAATGGACTTTATGATAAAGATCCATCAAAACATACTGATGCAAAACTTATCGAGAAGATTCAGTCAGACGATCCGTTTTTAGAAGATATTTCTCAAAATACATCGTCAAGTTCAGGAATTGGTTCTGGAGGAATTAGATCAAAAATCCTTGCTTCTAAAACTGCAGCTCGTGGGGGAACATCCACGATCATAGGAAAAGGCATGTTAAAGAATTTCTTCAAGGATTTATTTGACAATAACCTTCAGATGACAATTATCTCCCCGAATCAAAAAAAGATTAATGCTAAACAGACTTGGATGATTGACAATAGCAAACCTAAAGGGCAATTATTTCTTGATGATGGAGCAATTAAGGCTTTGATAGAGAATAAAAAAAGCCTATTACCAGTTGGGGTAAAAAGTTTTTCGGGAAATTTCCAGAGAGGTGATCTGATATCATGCATGAATCAAGATGGTGTTGAGGTTGCTAGAGGTTTATCAAATTTATCGAGTGTAGATGTTGAGAGAATCATGGGACAAAAGACAGATTGCATAAATCAACCACTTGAAAATATGTTTGAGGAAAATTTAATTCACCGTAACAATTTGGTTATTATTTAGTATTGGAAAAATTATGAAACAAAAAAAAATTGCAATTATCATGGGGTCGAATAGTGACTGGCCGGTAATGAAAAATGCTGCTGATATTCTTGATCAATTCAATATCCCATATGAAGCAAAAGTTGTTTCAGCTCATCGGACTCCTGATCTAATGTTTGATTTTGCAGAATCATCAAATGATAATGGCATTGGTTTAATTATTGCTGGTGCAGGAGGCGCTGCTCATTTGCCAGGAATGGTTGCCTC
>JAYQUI010000050.1:0-4945 GCA_038147655.1 Nitrosomonadales bacterium | reverse complement strand
CTCCAAAAAAAATGTTAGCCATGCTTGGTGGTGGTCAATTAGGTAGATATTTTGTGATGTCAGCTCATAAGATGGGTTACAAAGTTACAGTTTTGGATCCAGACCCTCAAAGCCCTGCAGGAAGAATTGCCGATGTCCATTTATGTAGCGCCTACGATGATCAAAATGCACTTGATGAAATTATAGCCACATGCGAGGCAGCAACCACAGAATTTGAAAATATCCCTGCAGATTCATTAAATTACTTAAAACAAAAAATTCAGGTCTATCCTGATGGTGATTCAGTCAGGGTGGTGCAAAACAGAATTAGAGAAAAAACATTTTTAAGAGAAAATGCTATTCCTGTTGGAAGATTTCACATCATTAATGAGGAACAGGATATTGCAATTATTCCAGAAGATTTATTTCCAGGAATTCTAAAAATCGCTGAGTTTGGTTATGATGGAAAAGGGCAAAAATCTGTCGATTGTAAGACATCTTTAACAGAAGCTTTTGATGAATTTCAAAAAAAACCTTGCATACTTGAAAAGCGAGTAAGTCTGGATAAGGAGGTGTCTGTCGTGTTAGCAAGATCTGCAGATGGGCAAATTAAATGCCACCCAGTAGCTGAGAATGTGCATGTTAACGGCATTCTTGATAGCACACTTGCTCCTGCAAATATTGATCAACTTACTGAAAAAAATGTTACCGATTTAGCAAAAATGGTGGCATTAAAGTTAAATTACATTGGGGTCATGGCCGTTGAATTTTTTATTTCTGGTAGAGAGATATTTGTAAATGAGATAGCTCCAAGACCACACAACTCTGGGCACTATACTATTGATGCTTGTTACTCTTCACAGTTTGATCAACAAGTACGGACTCTTACTGAAATACCTATTGGAAACCCGATGAATCATTCGAATGCATTTATGATTAATCTGTTAGGTGACTCATGGGAATTGCCAAGTCCTCATGAGCCTGAATGGACTAAAATAATGATGGAAAATAATTTCAATCTTCACTTGTACGGTAAAGAGGAGCCAAGAGTCGGAAGAAAAATGGGACATGTTACTTTTCTTAGTAAAGAAATCATCAATCAAGATGAAATTGACAGACTTCAAAAGATAAAGAAAAGTCTATAAAAAAAGGCGCCATAGGCGCCTTTTTTTTAATTAGTTATTTTAAAGGGCTTTAATTGCTGAGTTCAGTCTACTTTTATGACGTGCAGCTTTATTTTTGTGCACAATTTTTTTGTCAGCAATGCGATCAATAATAGCCACGTTAGCATCAAAAGTTTCTTTAGCAACTTTTTTATCGCCTAAGGAAATCGCCTTAATTACTTTTTTGATTGCTGTTCGGAAGGCTGATTTTAAACTCGCATTATGAGCGCGTTGCTTATCATTTTGCCTTGCTCTTTTTCGTGCTTGTGCAGTATTTGCCATATATAATTACTCAAAATTTATAAGATTGGGTATTCTAGCGAAAACATTGTTTTTTTTCAAGTTTTAAATCATTTAAATACCGTCATCTGCGATAATAATAAATTAGATGAAAACAAAAATCGTAAACAATTTAATAAGTTTCAGCAGCTTAACAATTATCTCCAGAATCTTAGGTTTTGTCAGAGATATGATAATTGCACGAGCATTTGGTGTCAGCATAGCAACTGATGCCTTTTTTGTAGCTTTTAAACTACCTAATATGTTACGTCGAATCACTGCTGAAGGTGCTTTTACTCAAGCATTCATCCCAACCCTTTCAGAATATAAAAATAAGTCCAAAAAAGAATTCAACGCTTTTTTAAATAAGGTGGTGACTCTGTTGAGTGCTATTTTATTGTTTATTACTCTCATAGGAGTCTTCGCATCACCGTGGTTGATATATATAAGCGCTCCAGGATTTGAGTATGGCTCTTACCAATTTAATTTGGCATCTGACCTTTTAAAAATTACCTTTCCATATATTTTTCTCATATCGATTGTTGCCATGTTTGGAGGAGTATTAAATACATTTGGAAAATTTGCTGCTCCAGCATTTTCTCCAGTATTCCTCAATCTAAGTTTTATTCTTGCGGCATTATTTTTTTACGACTATTTTGATGAGCCGGTCACTGTTCTTGCATGGGCTGTATTTTTTGGAGGGGTGGTTCAATTACTATTTCAGTATCCTTTTATCTTAAAAATAGGCTGGTCTCCAAAATTAGATTTTGATTTGAGAGATGATGGTGTTTGGAAAGTTCTTAAATTGATGGGGCCAGCTATTATTGGTGTTTCTATTACTCAGATTTCATTATTAATCAATACTATTTTTGCCTCATTTCTTCAGCAGGGGAGTGTGTCTTGGTTATATTTTGCAGATCGATTGATGGAGTTTCCTGCAGGTGTTTTGGGGGTTGCATTAAGTACGGTATTTTTACCAGCATTATCTTCATCATTTTCCAATAAAAAATATGAAGAATTTAATAAACTCATGAACTGGAGCATTAGGATAGGACTTCTAGTGTCAATACCAGCAGCAATTGGAATTGCAGTCTTATCAATACCTTTAATTACAACCTTATTTTATTATGGAAAATTTAGTGAGCTTGATTTAGTAATGACACACAAGGCCTTGTTCGCTTATAGCTTTGGATTAATTGGATTAATTATGATTAAAGTATTTGCTCCAGTCTTTTATTCTCAAAAAAATATAAAAACACCAGTCAGAATCGCTGTTATCACACTGTTTGTTACACAAGCAATGAATTTAATATTAATTCCTTATTTTCAGCATGTCGGACTTGCGCTTGCTATTAGTGTCGGTGCAACATTTAACGCAACCATGTTGTTTTTATCAATAAAGAAAATGAATGACTTTAAAATTGAACCCACAACATTCATCTTTTTAATCAAGGTTATTTTGTCTGCATTTGCGATGGGAATAATTTTATACTTCATCAATCCTGATTTTCATTACTGGGTGAGCATAAGTTTTATTTATAGGATGATTTTATTGCTTGCATTGGTTGCACTAGGGGCTCTTGTTTTTGTGAGCTTACTGTTCTTTCAGGGCGTTAAATTAAATAACTTAAGTAAAAATAACGTATGAGAATCTACCGCCATTTTGAACAAGCTAGTAGTCCATGCATAGCTACTATTGGAAATTATGATGGTATTCATTTGGGTCATCAATCACTAATAAATCATGTCATCTCTGAATCAAGGGCAAAAAATTTAGAGTCAGCAGTTATTACATTTGAACCACACCCTAAAGAATTCTTTCAACCTAAGGCTGCACCAAAAAGAGTGATTAGCTTAAGGGAGAAGTTAGAATTCTTTCACTCACACAAACTTGATAGGGCTTATGTGATCAGATTTGATGAGAAGTTTTCCAATCTTGAAGGAAATGATTTTATTGAGATTTTACAAAACAAATTGCTGGCGGAGGGGTTGGTTGTTGGCGATGATTTTCGTTTTGGTAAGAAAAGACAATTTGGAATAAATGAGCTTAAACAGTCTGGCATTCAAGTCACTCAGCCAGGAACAATTTTTCTTAATGATGAGAGAATTTCCAGCTCTAGAGTTCGAGACGCATTACAAGAGGCTGATTTTCATCAGGTTGAATCTTTATTAGGCAGGCCTTATGTTATCGCTGGAAGAGTGATTCACGGAGAAAAAAAAGCCAGACTTTTAGGATATCCAACAGCAAATGTCCATATGTTTCACAAAAGCCCACCATTGACGGGAGTGTTTGCTGTAAAATTAGATTCTTTTTTTGGGGTTGCTAATTTAGGTTTAAAACCAACCTTTGGCGGTGTAAAAAATTTAGTTTTAGAAGTTCATCTATTTGACTTTGATAAGAATATCTATGGAAAACATGTGCATGTCACTTTCTTTAAAAAAATTCGTGATGAAAAGAAATTCTCCACTACAAATGAATTGTCTTCCCAAATAGCTTCTGATGTTAATGACGTAAAACAATTTTTCAAATTATGAGTGATGACAATAAAAAATATAGCTTAAATCTACCGGATACAGAATTTCCTATGAGGGGTAATTTGGCTCAGCGTGAGCCCGGTTGGGTATCTTCATGGACGGAAAAAAAATACTATCAACAAATTAGGTATGTAAAAAAAGGAAAACCTAAATTTATCCTCCATGATGGTCCACCATACGCCAATGGGAATATTCATATTGGTCATGCGGTTAATAAAGTATTAAAAGATATTATTGTTAAATCTAAAGGATTGTCAGATTATGATGCTCCCTATATCCCTGGCTGGGATTGTCATGGCCTTCCAATTGAGTTAGCTATTGAAAAAGAGCATGGCAAGAACCTTGATTCAAAAAAGTTTCGGCAATTGTGCAGGGATTATGCAAACCTGCAAGTGGCTAATCAAAAAAATGATTTTGTTAGGTTAGGCGTATTGGGGGACTGGGATAACCCATACCTAACATTAAATAAAAAAACAGAAGCGGATATTGTTCGCTCACTTGGAAAAATCTACCAGAATAATACGCTGTATCAAGGTAACAAGCCTGTGCATTGGTGTCTTGATTGCGGATCCGCACTCGCTGAAGCCGAGGTTGATTATGAAAATAAAACCTCAATATCAATTGATGTGGCGTTTAAGGGAGTTGATCAAACAGGCTTGCATCAGTTATTTAACTCATCAAAGCTTGAAAAAGATATTTATGCTGTGATATGGACAACCACACCTTGGACACTACCGGCCAATGAGGCTATTTCAGTTAATCCAAAACTAGAGTATGTTCTTGTTGAGTTAGAAGAGAAATTGTTAGTTATTGCAGATGAGCTTGTTGATAAATTTGCTGCAAGGACCGGTCAAACAATCAATAAAATAAATTCTACCCTAGGTCAGGAGCTTGAAAACTTCTTATTTAATCACCCTTTCTATATAGAAAAGTTTGTCCCAATCATATTGGGAGATCATGTGACAACTGAAGATGGAACGGGATTAGTG
>JAYQUI010000049.1:0-9093 GCA_038147655.1 Nitrosomonadales bacterium | reverse complement strand
CCACAGTCATGGATAAGCCGATCATTATGGTTTTTTTGAAGTCCTATGGAAAATACACCAGAACTGCTGATGCAAAAAGAGTCAGGAAGTGGCTCGAAAGTGTTCACGTACAAGCTAATTTAGCGTCAAACTAACTTATTTCTTTTTCTTTTTCTTAGTCGTTTTTTCCCGATCCAACTTAGTATCAATTATCTGCATCGCTTCTTCAAGGCAAATTGTTTCATAATCATACTTCTGGCTTAGTGGCGCCTTAGCTTTTCCTCTCTGTAAATAAGGCCCCCATCTTCCTTTAAGAACTTCTATATCCTCAGATGTATTGGTGTCTGTCCCAATTATTCTTAGGGGTTTATTTTTTTCAATCAGCTCTGCCACCAACTCAACGGCTCTATCGAAAGTAATGTCGAAGATATTATCAGCCTTGGGTATGGATTTGAATTTTCCGTCATGGCTGATATATGGTCCGAATCGACCAATATTTGCAACCATTGGTTTGCCTGTTTCTGGGTAATCTCCCAAGGTCAAAGGGAGGCTCATTAATTGTTTGGCAACCTCCTCGTTGACACTGCTGATGGGAATATTTGGTGGTATTGAAACTCGCTTGGGTTTAGTTTTACTATCTTCTTCGGGCATCCCGATTTGAAGGTAGGGCCCATAAGGACCTTTTAAGAGCAATACATCTTTGTCAGTTTCTTGATCATGAAAGACGACCTGTGGCTCATTCGCACCATCCTCTTCATTAACATTACGTGTGTAATCACAATCTGGATAACCCGAACAACCAATAAATTTTCCTCTACGACCAAGTCGTGAAAATAATGCTTGACCACATTTTGGACAAGATTCATTAATATCTTCTTGGGTGATGGCTGCTCGATCAATATTCTCTTTATCAGATATTTGTTGATTGAAATCCTGCCAAAAATTTTTAAGAATAGGAACCCATTCTTTTGTGTCTGCAGCAATCTCATCGAGATCTGATTCAAGATTCGCAGTAAATTCATAATCTACATACTTATCGAAATGTTCCGTCAAGAATTTATTTACTACGATTCCAACATCGGTGGGAGTAAATCTTTTCTTATCAAGTAAGACATATTCGCGATCTTGAAGGGTAGATATAATTGAAGCATAAGTTGAAGGGCGTCCGATTCCATACTCTTCTAATGTCTTCACTAGACTTGCCTCACTATATCGAGGTGGAGGTTCAGTAAAGTGCTGTGAACCATAGATTTTTTTTATGGATAACTCTTCACCAATCTCTAGATCAGGTATTTTTTTATCATCGGTATCATCATTCTCTTTATCATCATCACCCTCAATATAGAGTGCCATGAATCCAGGGAAGCGCAGTGTTTGTCCATTTGCTCTAAAAATTGATTCACCTTTGCCAACCTCAAGATCAATACTTACCGCATCAAACTGAGCGGGGGTCATCTGACAAGCGATGGCCCTTTTCCAAATAATCTCATAAAGTTTAAATTGTTCTGGGGTGAGGAATTGTTTGATTTTTGCTGGCACCCTCTTAATGTCTGTTGGTCGAATTGCCTCGTGGGCTTCTTGGGCATTCTTAGATTTTGTCTTATAACCGATTGAATTTGATGGAAGGTAATTTTCATCATAGGTTGTTTTAATATAATTTCTAATCTGACCGAGTACCTCGTTGGATAAGCTGAAAGAATCTGTTCTCATATAGGTGATCAGCCCAACAGTTCCCTCCGCTAAAGAAATTCCTTCATACAATTGCTGTGCAATTCTCATCGTTCTGCTGGTGGTAAATCCCAACTTTCTTACAGCCTCTTGTTGTAATGTGGATGTTGTGAAAGGTGGTGCTGGATTTCGGGTTCTCTTCTTTTTATCCACTCGCCCAACACGACATTTGCCGGATGATTTCAAAAGCAAATCACCAACAATTTGTTCCTGTTCTTTTTCTGATGTGATTGTAAATTGTTCAACTTTTTCATTATTTAGTTGAATTAATTTTGAAGAAAACTGCGCACTTTTTTTTGTAGCTTCTAGATGAATACTCCAATATTCTTTTGATTCAAACTTCTGAATTTCAGCTTCCCTCTCACAAATTAATCTGAGGGCAGGGCTCTGAACTCTCCCGGCTGAGAGGCCACGTCGTATCTTCTTCCATAGCAACGGAGATAAGTTAAAGCCAACGAGATAATCAAGCGCTCTTCGAGCTTGTTGAGCATTAACTAAAGACATTGAAACATCTCTTGGTTTTGTAATTGCCTGCTGAATTGCATCTTTGGTAATCTCTTCAAAGATTACTCTTTTAATAATTTTTTGTTCTGCAGAAATTTTTTTCGATTTAAGAATTTCTACAATGTGCCATGAAATGGCTTCACCTTCGCGGTCTGGATCGGTGGCGAGATATATTTCATCAGACTTCTTAGCGGCGGTAATAATGGCATCAAGATATTTTTTATTTCGATCAATAAGTGCGTATTCCATTTCGAATGATTCTGTATTAATTGCACCTGATTTTGGTAAAAGGTCTCTGACGTGTCCATAAGATGCGAGAACATTAAAGTCACTTCCAAGATATTTATTGATGGTTTTTGCTTTGGATGGTGATTCAACAATTAATAATTTGCTCATAGTTTATCTTTCAAATCGAAAGAGCATCATAAATAGAAAAAATTAAAATGACAAGTTTGGAAAAATTAATGATTAGAGATATCGAAAATTTTTTTTAATTTTTTTAGATTTTTAAAATCATAGAGATTTGTATCTGCAAGGTGAGAGGGTTCTACATTCGTGAGTGATTGGAAAATATTATTTAAGCGCCCAGGTTGCTCTTTTTCCCAAGAATTAAGCATGGACTTAACCTTATTTCTTTGTAAGTTTTCTTGAGATCCACATAAATTACATGGAATGATTGGATAATTCATGGTTTTGGAAAATGAAACGATGTCTTTCTCTTCAATGTAAGCTAGGGGTCGAATAACAACATTGGTCTGATCATCAGATAATAATTTTGGCGGCATCGACTTTAATTTAGAGCCAAAAAACATATTCATAAAAAATGTTTCAACAATATCATTTTTATGATGCCCCAATGCAATCTTATTGGCACCAATTTCTCTGGCGACTCTATAGATAATGCCTCTTCTTAGTCTTGAGCATAATGAACAAGTTGTTTTGCCCTCAGGTATTTTTTCTTTCACGATAGAGTAGGTGTCTTCAGTAATAATTTTGTAATCAACATCGTGACTGTTTAAATAATCGGGAAGGACATTTTCTGGAAACCCTGGCTGCTTTTGATCCAGGTTCATAGCAACGATTGAAAAATCAATGGGTGCTCTTTTTTTGAGAGCTGACAGAAGTGAGAGTAGTGTATAAGAATCCTTACCTCCACTTAGACACACCATCACAGTATCTTTATCTTCGATCATATTATAGTCTGCGATTGCTTTTCCGGTTGCAGAAATTAATTTATTTCTTAATTTAATAAAATTTCCACTGACGTTATTGGGTAAAAAAGGGTCTTTGCTCATAATGAAAATGATCTGCCACCGTCCACCTCTAGAACATGACCGGTGGTGTAAGAAGCGCTAGTTAACAAATAAAAAATGGCTTCTGATATATCAGATGGATCACCTATTTTTTTTAATAATGTTTCTTTAACAACTTTTTCTCGATAAGTTTTTGAAAATTCATTCTTATCTTCAGGCCATAGAATAGGACCGGGAGCTACAGCGTTTACTCTAATATTTGGAGATAATTCCTGAGCAAGAGAATGAGTTAAGGTCACCAGCCCAGCTTTGGCTATTGAGTAAATGATATAACTTTTTTTAGGACTCTTGATATGAGTGTCGGTAATATTCACTATCGATCCTTTGGTTTTTTCTAGGTAAGGTGCAGCATATTTGGATAGAAATAAAGGAGCCTTTAAATTACTTCCCAAAAGATCCTCCCAGTCAGCGATGTTTAATTTATTTAACGGGGTGGGATAATAAGAGGATGCGTTATTAATTAAAAAATCAAGCCTCTTAAAATGCTTTGTTGTAAAGTCTATAAGATCTTTATAGACATTTTCATCATTTAAGTTAGCTTGAAAAATTTCTGCCGAATTTTTTCTTCTTTTATTTAGCTTTATTTTTAATTTTTTTGCCTCGTTTTCTGACTGCCGATAGTGAATCAGAACATTCATCCCTTTCCCATGCAGATATTCAGAAATGTGAGCACCAATTCTTCTAGCCCCACCTGTAATGAGTGCAGTTTTATTTGTGATATTCTCTGTCATTCACATATTATAAATGATGCAAATGTCTATACGATGGTTTTATTGATCAAAAATGAAGTCAGCTCTTAAAAATAAAATTCGTGAAACAATACAAAATGAAATGGATGGATCTATTTCATTCTCAAAATTTATGGACATGTGCTTATATGATCCAGATAATGGTTATTATTCTTCTCAGTCTAATCAGTTTGGGAAACATGGTGATTTTTATACGGCCCCAATGTTAGGCCAAACGTTTGCCATCACATTAACAAAGCAAATTGAACAATGCTTTTCAGAGGTGCGGGAAAATATTTTAGAAATTGGTGCGGGAAATGCACAGCTGGCAATAGATGTGGTTCTGAGCTTAAATGAAAGAGGTATTCATCTTAATAATTACTATATTCTTGAGAAAAGCCAAGAATTAAAACAATACCAATTGCAAGCATTACAAGAAAAATTACCAATCGAGTTATTTAAAAAAATTACATGGGTTGAGGAGTTTATCGATCAATTTAATGGAGTCATTATTGCCAATGAGTTGTTTGATGCAATACCAACGGATGTATTTTCTTCATTTGAAAACGAGATAATGGAAAAAAAGGTTAGGGCAGATAACCAAAACTTTTCTTGGGTGCTGTCTGAAAATAAGAAACAATTTGATTACCAATTATCTCTTGGAGATGGAGCTTTTGACTTTGAATATTCACCAGGCTATCACAAAATATTTTCAGAATTTTCTCAAGCAGAACAAATGGTGTGCTTTATTTTTGATTATGGCATGGATGAAAGACAATTGTTCCATTCAAGTCGACCTCATGGCACAGTTAGAGGTTTTAAGAAAAATCTTTTAACAGAAATATTTGAAAATATAGGAGAGCAAGATATCACATACCACGTGAACTTTACTCACCTAGCCTTTTTAACTCAAAAATTTAACCTTAATATATTAGGGTATACTCACCAAAGTCATTTCCTTAATAACCTAGGTTTAGAAATTGAAGATAATAATAAAATGAAGGACCATTTGAAGTTATTAAGTGACATTAATTTATTGACTAGCCCAGCTGAAATGGGGGAGTTGGTAAAAGTGATGGCCATTTCAAAAGGTTGCCAATCGTCATTAAATGGCTTTATAAATTTCGACAAAACTCATCTTCTGTAATGTATGGAACAAAAAAAACCGATTAGAACTTATGTGAAGAGGCAGGGTAGGCTGACTAAAGCCCAAAAAAATGCAATAGAAGTTCATGGCCCCTCATTCTTAGTAGAATTTAAAGAGGAGCTGCTACAAAAAAAGCAATTATTTTTAACAGAACAACCTCTTTGTTTTGAGATTGGTTTTGGGATGGGAGATGCAACTCATAAGATTGCTCATAATAATCCTGATACCAATTACATTGTGACGGATGTGCACCAACCTGGTATTGGAAATCTAATTAAATTATCAAGCGCGGATAACTTAACGAATATAAAAATTATTCCTCATGACGCACTTGAGGTATTGCAGTTCATGATCAAAGACAATTTTTTATCAAAAATTAATATCTTCTTCCCTGATCCCTGGCATAAAAAAAGACACAACAAGAGAAGGCTAGTGAATGAAGATAATTTAAATTTAATAATCAAAAAGTTAAAAGATGGCGGGGTTCTTCATATCGCAACAGACTGGGAGCCTTATGCGATAGAAATTATTGATGTCGTAAAAACGAGTGATAATTTAACATTAACTACCAACAATTTTCATGAAAGACCGGATTTTAGGCCAGAAACAAAATATGAATCAAGAGGGATGCGTCTTGGTCATGCTGTTTGGGATATCTTAGCCACTAAAGGGTAGCCACTTAAGAAAAATATCCTCAACGCTCTCAAGCCCATCTTTTTTGAGACTAGAGAAACTTTGAAAAGAAATAGGTGCTTCAAAATTACAACCTTTTAATTTTTGCTTAAATTTTTGTAGTTCTTGATTGGTCTGGTTTCTAGATAATTTATCTGCTTTAGTTAATAAAATATGGATCGGCTTGCCTGTTGGAATAAACCATCGAATCATCTGATCATCAAGTGGGGTTAACGAATGCCTGATATCCATAACAATAATCAGACCTACCAATGCTTGTCTTTTTTGTAAATAATGAGGCAACACAATGTCCCAATGTTTCTTCATGTCTATATTTACTTTTGCAAAACCATAGCCCGGAAGATCTACAATCTTAAAATTCTCACTATGATGTAATTGAAAAAAGTTAATTAATTGAGTTCGCCCTGGCTGTTTACTCACATAGGCTAATCGATTATGGTTCGCCAATGCGTTAATAGCACTAGATTTACCGGCATTCGAGCGACCAGCAAAAGCGATTTCAAATCCAGCATCCTCAGGCAGATCATCGATGAAGTGAGCGGAGTGGATATATTTTAGATTGTGAATTATTGACATATCGACATGATATCAAACTACTATTGGGAAAGCTTTTGGTTTAATATTATGTTTCTTAAATTAATTACAATTCTAGGTACATTATGTTTCAAAAACATTTAATTTTTATTATTACTTTAATTTTTCTGAACATGGCATCAGCAGAACCTATTAATGTTGAAAAGATTGTTCAAAATGTCTGTGTAGCTTGTCATGCAATGGATGGTAATAGCGCTATTACTGCAAACCCAAAATTATCAGCCCAACACGAGTCTTATTTATATAAACAATTAATGAATTATAAATCTGGTGAGCGAGATAATGCAGTGATGGCTGGAATAGTAGCTAATTTGTCCGACGATCAGATGAAAGGTTTGGCAGAATATTTTTCTAAACAAGATCTAAAGTTATCTAAGGCAACTTCAAATGGTAAAGGAAGTCTTGGAGAAAAAATCTTTAGAGCAGGCATTAAGGAAAAGAAAGTCCCAGCTTGTGCAGGTTGCCATGGACCCTCTGGACACGGTATTCCCTCAAAATTTCCGAGACTTAATGCACAGCATGCTGATTATATAAAAACTCAATTACAAAACTTTTCAGCTGGGTTGCGAGCAAATGACTCTGAGAAAGTCATGAGAATGATTGCAGAAAAATTATCAGAAAAAGAAATGGATGCAGTATCTGATTACATTCAAGGCTTGCAATAATCATTCGAACATTTGTGAATATCTTTTGTCATTAATTTTTTGATCAATCTTCTTTAAATCTGTAGTGGCTAAAACAAGATCATTTATACATCTTT
This sequence comes from Nitrosomonadales bacterium, assembly GCA_038147655.1. Taxonomy (GTDB): domain Bacteria; phylum Pseudomonadota; class Gammaproteobacteria; order Burkholderiales; family Methylophilaceae; genus BACL14. Next base: position 1,647 of record JAYQUI010000049.1, on the reverse strand, counting down.
TAAGTACGATGCGGTTCGCTATCACAATGCTTAGCGTTGTAGCAATTGCATCCATCATCGGTACAGTTGTTAAGCAAAGCGAGCCTTACAATAACTACCTCATTCAATTCGGACAATTTTGGTTTCCAATTTTTGAAGCTTTTGATGTTTATAATATTTACCAGGCTTTTTGGTTCTTAATAATTTTATTATTCCTAGTAGTCTCAACTTCCCTTTGTGTGTCGAGAAACTCTCCGAAAATAATTAAAGATATTCGTCGATTTCAGGGTACTTTAAGTCACAATTCTTTTAAAAAATTTAAAAATTATTATGAATTCTCTTCAAACCATTCTTTAAATTCCATATCAGAAATACTGAACAAAGAGGGTTTCCGAATCAAAGCTGGCAAGGATAAGGATATTCTTGTAGCAAAAAAAGGTGACCTACAAAAACTTGGATATATATTTACTCATCTGGCCATCATTGTAATAAGTATTGGTGGTATTTTAGATGGAAATCTATACTTCAAGCTTCAGGAATCATTTGGGTTCAAAAAAATTGAATCAAGAAATCTCAAGTTTAGTGAGGTCCCAGGTGAGAGTCAGTTAGATATCAATAATTTCTCCTACCGTGCAACATTACTATTAAATGAGCAAGAAAAAAATGACAAGGCCCTGTTAAGGGTAAAAGATGGCTATCTTGTTCAACATCTTCCTTTTGAAATTAAATTGGATAAGTTTCATATTGAGCATTACTCTACTGGTCAACCAAAAGCTTTTTTGAGTGATATTAAAATTCGTAAAGACGGGCAGGAGTTCACAGAAACCATTTCTGTTAATAAACCATTTACTATGGATGGCATAACGATTTATCAATCTGACTTTCAAGATGGTGGCTCTAAACTTGATTTGACGCTAATGGATCTATTTAATCGCTACCAACCCATGAGCTTATCCTCTGAAGTGTATAAACAAAATTCATTTAATTCGGATCAGAAAGAATATGTTTTTGAGTTTGATGATTTTAGAGAATTTAATATTTTTCAGATTGAAAAAGACCGCAAATTAAAAACACAGAATATAGGTCCGAGTGTAGTGTATAAATTCAGAAACTCTTCGGGGCAAGCTGTGGAGTATCAAACATATCAAAACCCGATTCCTGAAAATGAAAAATTCTTTTTTATGAGCGGGATGCGTGAGGATTTACAAAGTGAACTTAAGTTTTTACGCATCCCTGCAGATAATGATCTTACGCTTCAGGGCTATCAAACGTTTTTAAAAAATATTCGATCAGAAGAATTATTACAAAAAAATATAAACAAACTCGCCGATCAAGCAAGTTCTCTCAATAGTGTTGAGGCAAAAGATAATTTTAAAAAAAATACTCAAGATATATTTAATGTTTATCTGAAGAGTGGATATTCTGGTCTTGCAAACATGATTGAAGATTCGGTTGCAGTTGAGAATCAAGAGTCAGTTGCTGATTCTTATATTAAAATCATTTACTTTCTTGCTGAGTCGATGAATCAGGAACTAATCACTAATAACATCGTGGAAAATGATTTTTTCCAAGATGCTTTAAATGCTTATAGCGACAGTTTTTTTTATGGCGACAGTCCATTCCTTATTTTGAACGAATATCAAAAAATTTATGCGAGTGGAATGCAAT
>JAYQUI010000048.1:0-9510 GCA_038147655.1 Nitrosomonadales bacterium | reverse complement strand
GTCATATGCTCTTTCACCTCTGCCACTTTGCTCAACGACCATTGGGATATAACCCAGTCCCACAGTTGAATTGGATCTTGAGAGTTTATCAGATGACATTATTGATTGTTGCCCATTAGTTCGTCGAATGAAACTTTTTCTTTTTTGATTTTACAAGCCTTTAACACAAAGTTCACGACATTATCTTCAGTAGCCAAGGCTGCAGGCTCGTTCAAACGTTCTTGTTTATCATAAAACCATTGAACAGCTTTTTCAGGCTCATCATATGACTGTGAAAATTCTTCAATTTTAGATTTAACCTGTTCTTCAGTTGCGTGTAATTTTTCTTTATCGACCAAATGCGCTAAAACAATTCTAAGACGTGCTGTTTGCTCCGCTCTTTCATTAAACATGGATGGTTCTAATTTTAAATCTTTTGCTTTTGCACCCTGTCTTTCTAAATTCTCAATCATCTGTTGCATCAGGCGATATGACTCATTGTCAATTATAGATTTTGGTAACTCGAATTTTGCATGTTTAACGAGCTCAACAAAAACTTGATCTTTCTCTTTCAGCCTTACGCGTTTTTCAACTTCTTCAGCCAATGAATCTTCAATTTGCTTTTTCATTTCATCAACATCACCACTGTCTACTCCTAGAGATTTAGCAAAATCTGCATCAATCTTTGGAAGCTCCATCTCATTCACTTCATTGATAACAACAGTATATTTAACCTTTTTATCTGCTAGCTGTGCTGGTTCATGGTCTTTAGGATAATGAATTTCAAAGTCTTTCATATCCGAAGCTTTTAACCCAACCAACTCTTTATCAAAAACTTCTAAACGGTTTTTGTCTCCAAGAATAAAATTAAGTGTTTGAGAACCCGTAGATTCAGCAGACTTTCCATCAATGAAGGACTCAAGTTTCACGCCTACACGATCACCTAACTTAGAAGCTCGATCTACTTTTTTGAATGTTGCCCTTTGTTTTAGCATTACATCGATGGTTGCATCGACATCTTTTTTTGTTAATTTAACGTCAGGTTGTGAAATCTCGATTTTTTTAAAATCGATATCTTTAACGTCAGGAACAACCTCAAATGTAGCAGTAAATTCAAAATCATCTTTTATCTCAGGCAGCGGATCATGATTTATCTGAGGCATGCCAACAATGTTTAATTTATTTTCCTGGACGATCTGACCAAACTGATTTTCTATAGCTCTTGAATATACTTCAGATCGAATATCCGGACCATATTGTTTTTCAATAATACTCATAGGAGCTTTGCCTGGTCGGAAACCCTGAATCTTTGCATTTTTTGATACTTGAATGAATCTTTGTTTAATTTCAATCTCAAGCGGAGCAATAATAATTTTGCCTTTAACTTTTCTTTCGATATCGCTAATTTTTTCAACAGCCTGTGTCATGTTTAATCCTAATAAAATCTTCTAAATAACTAAATTTATAATTAAGCTTTAATATTTTAAATGGTGCGAGAGGAGAGACTCGAACTCTCACGCTTTTAGGCGCTGGAACCTAAATCCAGTGCGTCTACCAATTCCGCCACTCTCGCATGTACCAGAGAACCGCAGATTATACCATTTTGGATAGATTTTGGATAAATAAATTCCATAAAATTTTACAGATAAATTTGTTAGAATCTATAAATACATAAACCTACTTAAGTTACAGATTTTACTTTGATTTTCTCGAATTTTTTTAGTTCTATCTTTATCATTTTATTGATAATTATCAGTACTGCCGGATGTCAGCTTATCCCCTATTCAAAAAAAGATATTGATTTAAATAACAATAATGCTGCCATTGATACCCTAGATCCACACGCTGAAAGTTTTTCAAAATTTATAAACACACTAGGACAAGATATCTCCTCGTCAAATGATGGTTGGAATACCGACAATTTATTAGCATCGCTGTATTTTTACAACACAAAAATTAAAACAGCTGAAAGACAATATCAAACCATCAAAAGTGATGAAGTTATTGCAAAATTTCGACCACAGTCCTCCCTAGGAATTGAGGTTGGATCAGGCAATGGCGCCAATGATGACCTATCTAAAGATGTTGAAGGTTTGGGAGTAATGTTCCCGCTTGAAACAGCAAATAAACGATTGATTCGGTATGAAATAGCTCTAAATACATCACAATCGGCCTATGAAGATTATAGGTTGCTTTCATGGAATGAGAGATTAATATTGATTAGTGCAATCACTCAATATGCTTTTAATATAAAAAAAATAAATGCTGTTAAAAATGAGTTATTTTCTCGCCAATCTATATATTTGATGTCAAAAAAAAGGTTTGAAAAAGGAATAGAAGACAATATCCAACTGCAACAATCAAAAATTGCTCTTCAGATAACTGAAAATACATTAAAGAATCTTCAATTAAATCAGTTAAGCATTCGTAAACAAATTGCTCAAAACGCAGGGATCAAGATACAACATTTAGAGAAAAGTCCTATCCTTGCCGATAGCATTATTAAGAACCTAATGAGTAAAATAGGGGCTATTAATGATCAAAATATTTCTTTGACTCGAGAGCAAGCAATTCAATCCAGAATTGATTTAAGAAGAGAGCTAGCAAATTATGCAAAAGCTGAAGCAAATCTCAAGCTTGAAGTTGCTAAACAGTACCCTGACATAAAATTTAGTCCTGCCTACTTGTATGATTTTGGGGATAAAATTTGGACTTTAGGAATATCTACCCTCATCCCAAATTTAGAAAAAAACAAAGCATTAATTACAAAAGCAGAAAATTTTAGGGAGTCAGAGTCATCAAGGATTATTGACCTGCAACTGACGATATCTAACGAAATTGATACATTGCTATCATACTTGAGTGACTCATCAGAAAAATATATGAACGCGAAAGTTTTGCATGATGAAAAAGAATTGTTACTAGTCAGTCTAGAAAAAAAATTTAATAACGGAATTCTCAGTCGCTTTGAACTCGAGCAAGAAAAAATAAAGTTATATGAAATTGATTATATTTATTTGGATAGCTTATATAATCTAATACAGGGAGGCTATGAAATTGAAAAAACACTTCATATCCCATTTGTTAGTCAACTTCACATAGTAAAAGAACCAAATGAGTAAAAAAAGCTTAATGATTATTGTTATTCAATCATTCGTGATTATTTTGCTTATTTGGGTTGTAATTTTAATGGGGAGTGATGAGTTTGTTGATGACGACCTTTTTGATGAAGAGGAAACTTTATCTTTTATTGAAGTAAACGATGATGGTTTAAATCAAATAAGATTGACTGAAACAATAGTGAAAAATAGTGGAATTCAAACTTCGGCAATTATAAGCTCAAACAAGCAATCCTCTTTTTCTAATTACGGAATAGTCCAAGCGACTGATACATTAATTGATCTCAAAAATATATATGATCAGTTAATGCAAGAAATCAATACATTACAAAATCAAATTAATACTGAAGAAAAAAAATATTTAGCGTTTGTTGATTTAAATGCTGATGAAAAAAATATTTCTGATCAGGTTCTTCTTGATCAACAAACAATAGTTAATAATCTAAAAGTATCTATTGAAAAAAAAGTAGCGTTAAAGAAAAATCTTCAACAAAAAGTCTTATCACAGTGGGGCAATAAATTTTATATGGCCATTACTGGTCAAGCTAAAGATAAACAATTAAATCCCCTGCTTAATGGTGAAGCTCGATTAGTAAAAATCACCCTCCCCTCCAGTGATAGTGATAACTCAGTTCCAGAGAAAATAATTTTTACACCGATCAACGGTAATAATGAAACAGAAGGAGTGTATTTAGACAAAGCTCCAACCATCGAACCTAGTATCCTTGGTCAAACCTTTTACTATTTAATCCACTCTACTGATATAAGAATTGGATCAAAGCTCATAGGTTTTTATAGAGAAAATCAAAATAATAACAAACAACAGAATCGTTATGAAGTGCAAAGCAGTTCAATAGTTTGGAGCAACGGTTTACCTTGGGTCTATATTGAAGAAGAGCCTTTTCTTTTTGTAAAAAAACCGGTCTCTCTTGAAAATGAAATAAAAGATGGATGGCTGGTGACGTCCGACGCACTTTCAACAAATGACATTATTGTTTCCAAAGGTGCGCAACTTCTTTTATCAGAAGAATACAAGTATCAAATAAAAAATGAGAATGAGGATTAAGTGTCATCATTAATAAAATTTTCAATTAAATATGCTGGAGTGATTATTGGTCTAGCTTTAATTGTGGTTGTGTACGGCATCGTTCAAATTAAAAATAGTCCTTTAAATGTTTTTCCTGAATTCTCACCTACCCAGGTAGTTATTCAGACAGAGTCACCAGGATTTTCTTCTGATCTTGTCGAAAAATTGGTCACCCGCCCGATTGAGGTGATGGTGTCTGGAACAATTGGTATAAAGCAGATAAGGTCACAATCTATACCCGGTCTCTCCGTAGTTACTGTGGTTTTTAATGAGGACACAGATATTTATAGAAATAGACAATCGATCACAGAAAAACTATCAACACTCAATAATTTATTACCTACAAACATTATTCCTAAAATTACCCCCTTAACGTCATCAGCATCAAGCGTTCTTGGCATCGGCTTAACATCAGATAGTGCAAATGAAATTGAGTTAAGAACTTTTGCAGATAACGTTATTATTCCGCATTTGATGAGTGTTGAAGGAGTGGCTGATGTTAATCGATTCGGTGGAAAGGTGAGGCAGTATCAGATCAAAACAATTCCAAAAAAACTATTAGAAAATGATCTCAGCTTACAAGATATATTCACAGCTGCACAAAAATCATCCGCTGTAAGAGGTGGAGGTTTTATTCAAAATGAAAATCAAAGAATCATTATTAACACCGAAGGCCAGACACTCACTATTCAGGAGCTTGAGCAAACATCTCTAATCAACCAACAAGGAAAATTACTCAGGCTAAAAGATGTAGCAATCATTGAGGATGGTTTTGTTCCATCCATAAGTAGTGCCTCAATCAATGGTCAAATTGGAGTGTACTTATCCATTCAGGGTCAGCTTGGATCGGATACGTATGAGTTAACTAAAAACCTTGATCACGCGATTAAATCTTTGTTACCAATTGCAGAAAAAGAGGAAATAACTATTCACCCAGAGCTTTTTAAACCTGCTAATTTTATTGATGCCTCAATCAAAGGACTTAGGGTAGATATTATTATCGGCGCTATATTGGTTATTGGAATTTTATATTTGTTCCTCTTTAACTTTAGAACAGCTTTTATTTCTGCGATAGCCATCCCCTTGTCTCTTTTGTCTGCAATTGGTGTCATGAGCCATATGAATCTTGGCTTAAATGTTATGGTACTTAGTGGCTTAGCAATTGCTCTGGGTGAAGTTGTCGATGACGCCATTATTGATGTTGAAAACATATTTCGTCGACTTCGAGAAAATAAAACTTTAAAAAATAAAAAACCCCTTTATCAGGTTGTTTTTGAATCCTCAATGGAAGTCAGAAAATCAGTAGTTTATGCAACACTGATAATTGTTATTGTATTTTTACCACTATTGTCATTAACAGGTGTTGCTGGCAAGCTCTTTGGTCCATTAGGAATTGCTTACATACTCTCTATCTTGGCATCTCTTGTTGTTGCACTCACCGTTACACCTGCAATGAGCTTTATGTTACTAGGGCAAAATGAAAATCTAAGCACTGAGGACTCGCCAGTTATTAAATCATTAAAAAGAAACTATCGTAAATTATTACTCGGTATTGAATCGCACTCTAAGGTTGTTTTAATTATTTCATTATTTGTTATTGCATTTGGACTATCGTTTATACCCTTATTTAAAACACACTTTATCCCACCCTTGAATGAAGGTCATTACATTATGCATATGACCGCATACCCAGGTACATCAGAAGATGAGTCACTTCGTATTGGTAATTTAGTTTCAGAACAGCTTCTAGAAATTAATGGGGTCAAATCTATTGCTCAATGGGTAGGTCGTTCGCCGCTTGGGGCAGATACTTTTGGAACTCATTACAGTGAATTTGAGATTGAATTATCAAAAAAATCTGGAGATGATCAGAGAAGAATCTTGAAATCAATTCAGGATATTGTTTATGACAAGAATAATGGTTTTGTTGGTGTCAACTTTGCGATTAATACCTTTTTGACTGAGCGAATTGAAGAAACTATTTCTGGCTACAATGCAGCAGTTGTTATTAATCTGTACGGTAAAAATCTAGATACACTTGATCAAGATGCCATTAAAGTTGCTCAAATGTTAGAGACACTTCCAGGTTCAAAAGACATCATGTTACAATCTCCTCCTGGAAATCCTCAAGTAAACATTAAACTCCTACCTGAACAACTAACCAACTATGGTATTTCCCGTGCTGATGCGCTAGATGTAATCCGGGCCGCCTACGAAAATTTACCCGTAGCACAAATTTATGAAAGGATGATACCGGTTGATATAGCCGTTACCATAGATACAGAATTTAAAGATGATCTTGAGGATATTAAAAAACTACCTCTCAGCTCTTCCTCAGGACAGATTGTTGAATTAGGTGATATCGCTCAAATAAGTCAGGTTAGTGGACGATCTAAAATACTGCACCAAGGCGGAAAACGTGTACAAACAATTACCTCAAATATCAATAATTATGACCTAAATGATTATGTTAACAACATAAGAAAAGGTCTTGAGCAACTTCAGCTGGGTTCAGGAAATTATTTCGAGATTACTGGAGAGGCTCAAGAAAATGCTAAATCACGTGAAGACTTAATTGCTCACTCGACTATTGCGATTGCTGGCGTTCTTTTAATGCTCTATATCGCATTTGGGACATTAAAAAATCTCAGTTTAACGCTACTTAACTTACCATTTGCTCTAATTGGAGGTGTGATAGCTGCATCACTTCATGGGGGCTGGATATCTATTGGCTCACTCGTTGGATTCGTTACCCTATTTGGAATTACATTAAGAAATTCAATAATGTTAATTTCACATTATCAGCATCTTGTAGATTACGAAGGTCATACATGGAATTTAGAAACATGCATCTTAGGTGCATCAGAGAGATTGCCATCCATTTTAATGACTGCCTTAGTAGCTGGTCTTGCCTTGCTTCCGATTGCAGTTGGATCCGGTGAACCAGGAAAAGAAATTGAAGGCCCAATGGCCATGATTATTATTGGAGGTTTATTCACCTCTACCATTTTAAATTTATTGATATTACCTACCGTCCTACTAAATTTTGGTGATTTCAAAAAAACGAAATTTTTAAACTTCTAAAAATTCAATTGCTTTTGCAAGCGAATAATCCTTTTCGGAAATTTCCCCTACATCATGGGTGGTTAATGAGATTTTCACCTTATTGTAGGAAATAAAAATATCAGGGTGATGATCAGCTTCATCTGCAATTTTTGCAACCGTATTAACAAAATTAATTGCATCCTGAAAAGTTGAGAACACAAATTCTTTGACTAATAATTCATTTTGGATCGCCCATTCAATTAAATCTGATTTAATTTTATTCATTAATTCAATATTCATTTTAGTTACCTCTTAAAGTATGAAATAGCTTTTTCAATATTTGCAGCTTTATTAAATATTTCATTGTATTCACTTTTTGCTGTTGAACTTTTTGTAATACCACCTCCTGAAAAATATTCTAATTTCCCATCATAAGCAATCAAAGATCGTATTGCGATATTAGAATTCATCGTCTTATTAAAAGATAGATAAAAAATTGATCCACAGTAAACCTCTCTAGAAAAACTTTCGAGCTCGTTAATAATCTCTATTGATCTTTTCTTCGGCGCGCCAGTAATTGACCCTCCTGGAAAAGCGTCACAAAATGCAGTCCATGGAGATATTTCTTGCTTGAGTTGTCCCTCAATAGAACTTACAAGATGATGAACGTTAGGATAACTCTCAATGGTAAATAGATTTTTTACATTTACAGAACCCGTGTCACAATTTTTTCCTAAATCATTTCGGATTAAATCCACTATCATTAAATTTTCTGCTTTATCTTTCTCACTGGTACTTAGTTTCTTATAATTATTACTATCCGATTTTGGATTATCTCCCCTTGGCATTGTGCCTTTTATCGGTCGTGAGGTAATAGTTTTCCCATTGACTGAAATAAATTGCTCTGGTGAGCCTGAGATAATTGAATAATCTTCAAACTTTAAATACGCCATGTAGGGAGATTTATTTATTTCGCGAAATTTTTTATAAAAGATCCATGGGTCTCCAGAGTATTTTGTGGAAAATTTTGTGGCTAAATTAACCTGGTAAACATCACCAGCGGTAATGTATTGCTGAATCTTATTAAATTTTTCTTTATAATCATCGAATAGTTCAGTATTCACTATTGGCTCTGTGATAACAAAGTCGTCACTAACTTCATTTTGATGATTCAAACATTGATCATAAGTTGCTTCTGCATCTCTTTTTTCATTAAAACTAATTAACTGTGTTTTCTTTTCAAGATGGTCCACAAGAATAGTATTTTTATAAGCATTCGCTCTTGCATGAGGTAAAACAGAATACTTGGCGCTTTTCTGACCAAACTCATACGAGAGGTAGCCAATTAAGCCGCCAGTAAATGGCAATAAAGAATTATTTCCGTAACTATCTAATAACCCTGAGTAAATAACATCTACAGTCTCTGCAAATGATTCATCAGATAAAAATGATGTACCCTCTTTTATAATTGAAGTCTTAGATCCTTTTTGAATTATTTCTATAAACGGATCCCAGCAGATTAAATCATATCGATTAAAATCATTAAGATGATCATTAGCTTGAAAACAGCTATCAAGAAATATCGGTGAGTGACTAGAAGCGAATTTATCAAACCAGATGGATGAGTTTTCTTGATAAGGAAGATCAAAAATATGCATTTTAAAAATTTTAAACAAAAAAGGGAGCTAATGCTCCCTTTTTTTTTAAAAACTGATATTACTCTAAGTTAGCATGAATTGCTCTCATACCATCCTCAGTTAAACCTTTGTCAAAAATAATTTCTGCAATCACTGCCTCTAAGTACACTAATGTTGATAACTCAAATACTGTACCCATTGGCATACCTTCTGTGTAGTTCGAATAGCTATCATCATTACCAACTTGAACCACCAAATCAGCAATCTCTGCCATTGCAGAACTTGTTTTTTGAGAAATAACCGCAATCTTACCGCCCTTTGATTTTGCAGTTTCAAGAATAGGTAATAGGGTCTTTGTTCCACCAGATCCAGAAATTACAACAAGCAAGTCACCGTCCTTCATAGAGGGTGTCACAACCTCACCCACCATGTTCACTTGATAACCTGAATGAACTAGACGCATTGCAAAGAAACGTGAAACAAGTCCAGAACGACCTGCTCCGCCAACGAAAATTCTACCAGCACCGTCAACAAGTGCTTTTAACTTTGCTGCATTACTTTTATCAGTTTCTGAAAGTACTGTAGTTACTCTATCTAAAATAAGTTTTTGTGTATCAATTCAGCATCCCTGAAATTAATGAAT
>JAYQUI010000047.1:0-9525 GCA_038147655.1 Nitrosomonadales bacterium | reverse complement strand
CGGTCTAGGTAAAGCCCATCAAAATTTATTACAAGTTCACTTTGACCCCACTTTTATTACCCGAAAATCTATCAATTCCGATAAGGTGATTATAGTTTCTGGAGGAGGCTCTGGTCATGAGCCATTACATGCTGGGTTGATTGGTCATGGTATGCTGGATGCCGCCTGTCCAGGACATGTGTTCACATCCCCTACTCCTGATCAAATGATGGCTGCTGTAGATTTTTGTAAACCTAATAGAGGAGTCTTATTTATCGTTAAAAATTATTCAGGTGATGTCATGAATTTTGAAATGGCCTCTGAAATGACATCGCATGAGAATGCCTCAATATTGGTGAATGATGATGCTGCGGTGATTGATTCGAGTTACACCACCGGAAAAAGAGGTGTGGCAGGGACGGTCATTGTTGAGAAAATTGTTGGCAGTCTCGCTGAAAATGGGGGTGATTTAAAATCGTGCGTGGATTTAGGGAGTGAAGTTAACCAACGATGCTCTTCAATCGGTGTTGCCCTATCTAGTTGTACTATTCCAGAAGCTGGTAAGCCCACTTTTGATATTGAGGACGATCAAATTGAATTTGGTGTGGGTATTCATGGCGAGCCCGGCCGAAGACGAGAACAAATTAGGCCAGCACAATCAATTGTGAAAGATATGATCGAGGCCATTATTGAAGATTTTAAAGGTAAAAATCTAGCCCTTTCAAACAACACAGAGCTTCTAATGATCGTTAATGGTTTTGGTGGGACCCCGCTCTCAGAGTTGTATCTGATATATGAGAATGCATTTGAAATTTTAAGTGGTTACCAATTAAATGTAGTGAGATCACTAGTAGGAAATTACACAACCGCCCTCGATATGGAGGGCGCCTCAGTGACGTTGTGTATATTAAATGACCACATCACAAACCATTGGGATACACCAGTACATACCGCAAGTCTTAGATGGGGCATTTAAAACCATTAAATTGCTTTTAAATTCGTCTAAAAGTTGTTAAATATCAATAAAATGACGTTATTTTTTAATTTTTTCAATTAATTGCAAAACTTCAATTCGGCGACCTTGGTCTGCATCCTCGCGACCGGGTCTGCTTGGAGCTTTTCTCGCATTGGTTAAATATGCTCTAGCTTCTTCAATTTCGCCTTTGTCGATCAAAAAATCTGCATAGAAAAAGTTTGAGTCAATGCCATTAGGGTTTAAGGCTAATCCTTTTTTAAGATATTCATTTGCTTTATCCGAATCACCAAATCCGATCGGCCAGCCTGGAACCTGATAATACAGAGAGCCGAGTGATGTGTAAGCTGATCCATCTAGAACATCACCATCAATTTCTATTGCCTCCTCCAGATGTTTTTTTGCACTCTTAACATACCCCAATGCAGTTGGATTAATAGCACTAAGTGATCCAGCATAGGACGCCTCAATAATGGCATGCCAGATGAGTATCTCTGGCTGGTCGGGATAGATTGCTAATTTCTCATTTGCTATATCTAGAAGCTGTTCAAGCCCCTCTTGCTTGCTACTCTTGCTGGTTAAATAATTAAATTTAGCCCACTGATTTTGCATCAATTTCATATCATCTACCCAATCGGCCATGGCCATTATAGGAGAAAGAATAAAAATGAATACTAAAATTTTTTTCATACTAATTTCCTTTTTTTAATAGATACTTCTTAATCACGGGAAGTTGTTTAGCCAGTGCCTTGTCTGGGATGGATGGAAATAAATCATTAATTATGGTGAACAATCTTTCCTTAAAGCCAATCCTCTTTTGCCAGGTTAGTTGAAATAAGAACTTAACAAACTCTTTTGCTACCTCGCTAGGTAAATCCATGGTAGTTTTCGTTTCCCTATTTAACTGTTCAATCAGAGTGTTATTAAAGGGTGTCTTTGTTGCGCGAGGCGCAAAGTATCTGACCATTACACTGGTATCTGCCAACTCACGGCGTAAGCTTTGAGAAAAGCCCCGCAATCCAAACTTAGTGGATGAATAACCAACAAATCCTGGAAATCCTAAATAACCAAAAATGGAGCCTGTGTTAATGACCTGGCTTTGGTTTTTTTTAAGTAACGGCAGCAATTTTTTTGTGAGCAGCATCGGTGACGTCAAATTAACATTGATTAAATTCTCAATCATCTCGTCAGATTGGTTTGAAAAAAAATCAAAATCATTCATTCCAGCATTGTTTATTAATAAATTTATTCCACCATTTAATTCAGCCACTTGATAAATTTGATCTCGCACATTGCTATTACTCACATCACCCGCAATACATACCCCATTTTTTAATCCAAGATCATTTTGAGTTTCTTTTAAATCAATTAAATTGAGGCCATTGAGTATGACAAAATCAATGTAAGGTATCATGGCTTTAAGCAGCTCACGCCCTATACCACCCGTTGCTCCAGTAATAACCAATCTTAAGCGATTTGTATTACTCATTTAAATGACTCCATCTGGGGAATGGCCCTAAAAATATCACCATACAATTTAAAAATATCTTTAGCAGATTGAATGATCGACTGATGATCCTCTTTGTTTTTTAACTGGTTGACCAACTCTTCAAAAAACTGAACATGTTCAAGATCCAAAGATCCATGCGATAAAAGGTAACTAAAAGCTTTATTGGGTAATCCCAAAGATTTTTTCAAAACTTCTGCTGCTTGTGTGGCTAGCGCAGTGCTTGTTCCTTCTAGAACAAAAACCATGCCAAAGAAACCAACCGGATTCTTTCGATCTATTTGGTGGTAAGCATACCTGACCATCATGTCCGTTGTCAGATGAGGGATGGAATTTTTTACCTGCTCTGGGTCAAATCCACAGTTTTGAATATCATTTAAAATCCATTGCTCATGGCCATACTCCTCTTCAATGTATTCAGTAATAGCCTTTTTCATGAACTCGTATTCTGGACTTAAACGACTTCCGCACGCCATAAGTAATGGGACAGTATGTCTCACATGATGATAGGCCTGTGATAAAAAAGTTACATAGGTATTAATATCAATTTTTCCAGCTAAAGCATCCTGAATCATGGGTGCTGAATATAATAATTCTCGATCTTTTTGAGTGGCGATATTTAATTCATCATAAAATTTCATATAGTTCTCTTTCTAATTCTTGCTTGTTTGTTAATAAGTTTTCCAAAATCACATTCCTTTTTAACCGACCATTCGCTGTTAATGTTCCTTGTTGATATGTAAAAGGGGCGTCTAAATTAATGCACTCTTTTATTTGTGCATAAGCTGGAAGTTTTTTATTTACCTGTTTTAATAAATTCTTTTTTTCTATTTGAGAGAGCTCAGTATTGGTAATCAAAATTGCTGAGAGATAAGGTTGATCAAAACAGGTGATCATTGCCTGTGCAATTCTTTTATCTTCAAGCAGGATGGATTCTGGCCATTCTGGTGAAATGTTTCGTCCTACTGATGTGATCACCACGTTCTTTTTTCGTCCAGTAATAAATAAAAAATTATCTTTGATTTCTCCTAAGTCACCGGTTTTATACCAACCTGGATCAATAGTATTGCCGTTTAGATACCGCAAGCCCTCCTCTAAAAAAACCTCAATCTCATGATCAATAACGCGCACTTGTCTAGATGATAGGACTTCACCGACAGAGCCAATGAGGTGATGATCTTTATGATTTACCGCCACCACAGAAGAACACTCAGATAATCCATACCCTTCAAATACAGGTAATCCTAATTTTTTAGCCCTTAGTAAAAGACTTTCTGAGACTTTTGCACCACCTACAGCAACAAACTTGAGTGACGGCAACACCAAATCTTCTTTTTCCATGTATTTAATGATTTGCTCTAATAGCTGAGGCAATAATATAATGGATTCAATCTGATGCTCGATTATTAAAGCAATACATTTGTGTTCTTGAAACATGACCCCATCAAATCCAACATCTTTTAAAGGATAGATATGATTCTCACCTCCGAGGAGCATCGTGGTATAAGTGCCCGCAACATTCTCTAAAAGAATAGAGAAAGGCAATAAACTCATATGCTTTTTAATTTTTAGATTCAACAAAACCTTCACGAGGTCATTCGCGACTCTGAATTGAGATTGAGTGGATAAACAAATCCCCTTAGGAAATCCTGTCGAACCAGAAGTAAAGGTTACCTTTTGAGTATCTGAGAGTAATTCATGATGTTTTCTGTCTTTTTCAACAGGCAAGGACCCAATGTAATTTCTGTTTATGGACTCGATATTGTCCAAAAACCCATGTGCTTTTAGTTGCTTTTTATTATTAGTAATTAAGGTTTCGATGCCAGACTCATTGATTAAATAGGATACTTGCTCCTTATTAAAAAAACTAGGAATAGGAACCAGTGTGCGATGGGTCTGTATGCACATTAAATCTAATGCGACCCAATCGACACTATTATCAATAGTGATCCCTATGACCTTCACTTGCGATGGAATAAACTGTTGATACTTCCTGCTTAAGCGCTGAATTTGAGACAGACTATATTCTTGATGCTGATCAATAACCTTATAATTACTATCAATTTTCATCATTACCGGGGTATCCTGACGACATAAACGCATGGTTTTGTTTGGTAATAAGTTCCCCAGTCGGTATTCTGATTCGACAACCTGCTTGGGTCCGCCTCAGTAATAAAAATAGGATTCAAGCCTGATTTTTTAAATGCGTTATATACCGGTTTGTTAATGGTAAATACCGCCCATTTGGCCCCTTTAGCGATCAATTTCGGAGAGATTTTAAAAATGATACGCCTTGTAGCACCAGCCATAATGGACGATAAGTTACCTAACTCAACTATTTCACTACGAGCAACTGGCTCTTGTACAACTTTGGCAACCGCTTGCTCTGCAGGACAATCTAAATATTGTTCTACGAAGCCCTTCTTTTTGGATCTAAGAAAATTGATGCCTAGACTGGCCATGAACTGAACACCATCTGAACATGTAAACAGATGGTCAAAAAAGTGATCTACTTTAGCTTGATGTGCTTTAAAAAAGTTTGAAAAGATAAAAGCCTCAAGATTTTTTCTTGCAGGATGTTTTTTATCTATCCATAGAACGGTACACCCTTTTATTTTTTCACTGTAATCATCAACGATGATATTTTCTTGCAACATGATTCACTCCTCATTAAAAATTAAAAATTAATTAATAAGAAGTAATTAGGGAGCTTGTGATAAAAATGAATAAAAAAAGAAAGGTTTTGTTACAACATCACTAACAAAATTAAATTTAATGTTGTTAGTTAATTTGTTTGGGTTATGTCCATGTTTCTCATTAAAAAAGTAAACGGCAACTTTAGATGACTCATGATCTAAGTTTTCATCAACGGATTCTGTTTGTGAACTAGTTTGTTGCGATGTTTGCGAATAGACTTCGTTTTGCTCGTGCGCAATCGAAGCACTCTCCATAAATACAGAGAGTAGAAAAAGAACAACAAAATTCTTAAATAAAACTTTTAATTGTTTAAAAAGTTTACTCATGAAATTATTTAGATAGTGTTCATTAAATTCATTAGGGGTATTTTAGAATCAAAAATTGAAAAAAACAAGAATTATTTAAAAAAAATAATTAAATCAATAACTTAAATGATAATAATTCTCATTATCATCGCTAGATCTCAGAAATAAAAACCAGACCAAAATAGTTCACCATGAACATCATGACGAGGAAAATGATAGTGAAATATTTGCCCTCTTTTCGTGATGCATCGGCAAAAAAAGTGATTTTTGGGATGTTGAGTAATATAAAAAAATTAAAGGCAGCTAACATGGCTATCCAAAATTCTGCCATAAAACGATCCCTGAAAAAGAAAAGCACCACAGCAATCACCAGTGCGGCATAAAATGATTTTCTCCATGTGGTTTGACTATTTTTGATTTCAGTAATAATTTTTTGCATTTCAACTACCTTTTAACCGTGATAAATTTTGTTCGTATTGCTTTGTATATTCAAGCTGATATTCGTTACAGAAGTTATCCTTATTATCTTGGCTCTTGTTGATTGATTCCAATACTTTGGCTGAATCATAATTTTTCTCTAATTCGAGCGACTGCTGTTGCCCCTTTGTTCGATCATAAATAGGTAACATGTGAACAGCCATTCCTTTGCACACTTGGGAATTAACGATCTCAATACCAGGACAATAATTTGATTGAATGAGTTCGCCGTCAAGACAGTGTTTGATGAAAGCATTAAAGTCATCTATCATCATTTCGGCATAAACTGGGTAAGATAAAGTTATCAAAAGCAGCCGAAGGCTAATTTTCATTCGCTCTTTCTTGTTGAAGTTTTTCAAAAGCTTTTTGGAGTTCTTCTGGTGACATGGATTCATAATCAATTTCACCCTCTTCTACTTCTTTTTGGGGTGCTTCGCAAAAGTAATTACAGTAGATTGTTGAGATGATTTTGTAATTAATGGCTAACCAGATAATAACCATTAGCAAAATACTTACTCGAATTAACAATCTTTTCACACTCACCTCAGCTTCTTCAAAAAGTTTGACAACATATTATACAAAATACTTAAGCAGGTAAAACCTTTAAATAAAAAAATGTCACATACATGTAATCATTAAACTTCTGTGGCACAATACGGTCCATTAAAAAATTATTAAAAAGAGTTTTATATGGCTTCAGACTTTAACTATCTCAAAGATCACTTTCCGAAAAATTTCAATCAAACTGTGATGGAGCATCAAGCGGTCAATAAAGTACTAACCTTTTGCAATAAAGATACGCAGTTTCTATTGTTTACCGGTATGTTCCACGAAGTCAATGGTGGTAAAGGTATTGCCGATGATTTAGAAGTTTATTTTGTTAACTATTTAGCAGATCAACTCAAGCTAACTGCATTTGGTCGCGCTGCTGCCTATGTTCTAGAAGACCAAACCAAATTTATTGGTTATGACATTAAGAGTACGGATAATGAAATATGGTCTCAGCAAAATATATTTGAAGCTAACGAAGAGGGTCGAGTTACTAAGATCATTGATAAATTTAGCAATACGAGTGATACCAACCCCATCTGCCCATTAGTTAGTCGCTACTTTGAAAAAATCGATTTTCCAGAAGACACACTTGAATTCTTAAAAAATCTTCATGCTCAAGTGACGCCAAGCCTGATTGAAATTAAACGCGCCTAAATGACTTTATAAATTCTAACTGAGTTGGCAGATTTGACTGCCTTCTCCAAAGAATTTTTGACACATCACTGGATTTAGAAATACTAAAGCTACGTAGATTATGACAAAGGCTATTAGTCCGTATTTATGATTTTTTTTCATGCTCTTTATGTTATCCATATAAATATCAAAATCAAGCCGTAAATTTCAACTCAACAGTGTAGAATCACATCTCCTAAAATAATCAACAAAGATCCCTATGCAATATTCAATGAATGAAATCAAAACTAATCTCTTAAGTGGGCTCACAGTAGCGCTGGCCATGGTACCTGAGGCCATCGCATTTGCCCTCATCGCTCATGTATCACCATTGACCGGTCTTTATGCAGCCATTATTGTGTGCTTAATTACCTCGGTTTTCGGTGGACGTCCAGGAATGATTTCTGGAGCCACAGGGGCGTTGGCTGTGGTGATGGTCGGTTTAGTAGTCAATCATGGGGTCGAGTACTTATTTGCTACTGTTATTTTAATGGGTCTTTTTCAGCTGGTCTTTGCTTTATTTCGTTTAGGTAAATTTATTCGTATGGTCCCCTATCCAGTGATGTTAGGATTTGTAAACGGATTAGCAATTGTGATTTTTCTTGCTCAATTTAATCATTTTAAGATAACTGATGAGTCTGGAATAAGTCAATGGATGAGTGGCGTTGCTCTGTATACGATGGTAGGACTAACATTATTAACAGCGTTATTAATCTATGTAATTCCAAAAGTGACAAAAATTATCCCAGCACCTCTGGGAGCAATCGGTATTGTTTCATTTATCACCATATTTTTTAATCTAGATACCAAAACCGTGGCCGATCTTGGAGCCATTGGCGGTAATCTTCCGATCTTTCAGATCCCGGTCTTAGATTATAATTTTGAGACTTTTCGAATCATCACTCCTTACGCCCTACTTTTGGCAGCGATTGGTTTAATTGAAACCCTGCTCACATTAAATCTCATTGACGATATGACAGAAACGCGTGGCAGACCGAATCGGGAGTCTATGGCTCAAGGTGCAGCGAATATTCTCACCGGCTTTTTTGGCGGCATGGGCGGTTGCGCCATGATTGGACAAAGCATGATCAACATCAACAATGGTGCCCTGAAAAGACTGTCTGGCATCGCAACGGCTGTTTTTTTAGCGTCCTTCATTCTTTTTTTATCTGACTGGATTGAAATGATTCCTCTGGCTGCTTTAATTGGGGTGATGTTTGTCGTGGCTGAAAAAACATTTGAATGGGGAAGTTTAAGGCTGTTTGGTAAAGTGCCAAAAGAGGATATTATTGTCGGCCTTCTGGTTGGTGGTATCACCATTATTGCTGACTTGGCTATTGCGGTATTTGTAGGTGTGATTGTCTCAGCTCTATTTTTTGCTTGGGATCATGCAAAAAAAATTGATGTAAAAGAAAAAATAAATAAAAAAGGATGGAAGATTTATGAATTAAGTGGCACGCTTTTCTTTGCCTCTGTTCAAAATTTTCAAGACCTATTTGACCATAAGAATGACCCGAAAGATGTGATCATAGATTTTAATAACTCAAAGGTGGCTGATCACTCCGCAATTATGGCAATCGATAACATTGCAAATAAGTATAAGAAAGTTGGTAAAAAACTTCACTTAGTGCATTTGAGTCCTGAATGTTTAGAAATTTTAGATACCGCTAAAGACATGGTTGAAGTGAACCTGCTGGAAGATCCAAAATATCATATTGCCGATGACAAATTAGCTTAAATTAAAATGTTTAAACTTAATAAAATATTGGCACAACATAATAGTTTATAGTAGAATACCGTCTTCTAAATGATGTCCCCATCGTCTAGAGGCCTAGGACACTGCCCTTTCACGGCGGCAACAGGGGTTCGAATCCCCTTGGGGACGCCAACTATATACTCTCAAACACTCTAAATACAAGGCACTCAAGATATACCTTATTTTGTAATCAGTAATCGTCTATGGTTTCGTCTATTGTTTATGCGATTTAAACGCACATAATCGCTCTCTGTGAGACTTTTTACCCAGGTGGTTGTGAACATAAATAGTGCTAGTAAATATAGTGAATATATACAGAGTGATTGTTATACATCAGAGGTGAACAATACCCACATAAGTCATTGATTTTATTAGGAAAAAACTTGATTGAATATTCGTTTAAGTCATTGATTTTATTGGACTTTTTATAACTGACACTCTCTAGAAAAATACACTTAAATTGACTAAAAAATAAGCATTGTACAAAACACCTATTAATTCAAAGGGTTTTATATTCATCATCTTGGACTGTTTCCATAGTGTTGTAAATTTATTTAATTTTAGTTAGTCTTAACCATTATGAAAAATAAATTTATTCTCGTACTTA
>JAYQUI010000046.1:0-9734 GCA_038147655.1 Nitrosomonadales bacterium | reverse complement strand
GAAAATACCCTGCCTGGACTGAATGAAATATATTTAAAGATTCAATCCTATGCAAAACAGTATGCAGGCATCGCAATACTTGCTAGAACCCACGGTCAATCGGCTAGCCCAACCACCATGGGAAAAGAATTTGCAAACGTTGCAGCAAGATTGAAAAGACAAATAAATCAGCTAGCAAAACAAGAATATTTAGGAAAAATTAATGGGGCCGTCGGTAACTTCAATGCGCATGTTGTTGCTTACCCTGAAGTTAATTGGGAACAACATTCCAAAGACTTCATTAAATCTCTGGGGCTAACATACAATCCGATGACAACTCAAATTGAACCACACGACTTTTTATCAGAAATTTTTAATACCATAGCTCGTATTAATACCATTCTGATCGATTTCAATCGTGACTTATGGGGCTATATTTCTTTGGGTTACTTTAAACAAAAGTTAAAGAAAAATGAGGTAGGTTCATCGACTATGCCGCATAAGGTCAACCCGATTGATTTTGAAAATTCTGAAGGAAATTTAGGATTGAGTAACTCGATCCTGAATCACTTGAGTGAAAAATTACCAATCTCTAGATGGCAAAGAGATTTGAGCGACTCAACAGTTCTCAGAAATATCGGAGTGGGTTTTGGGTATCATGGCTTAGCCATCAATTCATGTCTGAAAGGTCTGAATAAATTAGAAATTAATAAACAAGTTATTGATGACGACCTGAATCATGCCTGGGAAGTTCTGGCAGAACCAATACAAACGGTGATGCGTCGATATGGAATTCCTGAGCCTTACGAGAAATTAAAAGCATTAACTCGTGGCAACCAACATATCAACGAGGAAGTATTGTATTCATTTATTCAAAACTTAGATATTCCGCAAAAGGCAAAAAAAGATCTTATAAACTTAAGTCCTAAAAACTACATTGGATTAGCCAACAAGCTGGCAAAAAAATCTTAAAAGATGGTTGATATATTAGTTCTCTATTGTTCGCAGGATGGTTCGGTTCATAAACTGGCTCAACAAATTGCTCGTGGAGTAAATTCCGTCACCGGTGCAGAAGCAAAGCTAAGAACTGTCCCCAACAATAAACCTAAAAATAATATGTTTGCCCCGGAAATCAAACTTTCTGAAATAGAAGAATGTGATGGGCTAGCCCTTGGAAGCCCGACTCACTTTGGCAACATGTCAGGAGCAATGAAAAGTTTCATTGATGAGCTGACCCCGCTTTGGTTTAAGGGTAGCCTTGAAACAAAAGTAGGAACCGTATTCACCTCGTCGCATTCACTGCATGGAGGTAATGAAGCCACCTTGCTCAGTATGCAAATACCCTTGCAGCATCTTGGTATGTTGGTTATGGGCGTTCCATACTCAGTCAAAGAGTTAAATACTACAAAGGATGGTGGTACGCCCTACGGCGCTAGTCATGTGGGTGATCAGGCAGTCACGTCTGTAGAAGAAAAAATAGCTTACGCCCAGGGTAAAAGACTTGCTGAATTAACCATCAAACTTCGATCATGATCGTTTGGGTCAACCTTTTATCTTATATCATCTTGATATTGAACACTCTACTGTGGGAGCTTTTTTATACCCCTTCAGGCGAGTCATCGTGGATGGTCATTAAGGCCGTGATTCTAGTTTTACCACTGAGACAACTAATCAAGAAAAATTTATATACCCTCGAATGGATAAACTTTATAATCATTTTATTTTTTATTGAGGGTGTTGTCAGGGCATGGTCGGAGACTATCCCAAGCCAGTTATTTGCAATTACTGAGGTTATTCTGACTGTAGTTTTTTTCTTTACCAGTATACTGATTTTTAAAAAATGAAATTCTTACTATCCAACGATGATGGGTATCTCGCTCCCGGAATAAATGAATTAGCCCACATCCTCTCCTCTGTCGGAGAAGTGGTGATTGTTGCTCCGGAAGAAAATAAAAGTGCTTCTAGCAGCTCATTAACTCTTAAGAATCCTCTCACTATCACAGAGCATAAAAAAAATATCTACTATATTAATGGCACACCAACCGATTGTGTGCATATTGCATTGTCTGGTTTTTTAAAATTTAAACCTGACATGGTGATATCCGGAATTAATGATGGGCCTAATATGGGTGATGATACGATCTATTCTGGTACGGTGGCGGCAGCAATGGAGGGTTATCTGTTAGACATTCCATCACTAGCGATATCCATGTCCCAATACGATCCAAAATACTATGCCACTGCTGGACAGGTGGTGCTGGATCTGATTCCTAAAATAAAAAATTTACAACAATCGATGTTACTAAACATTAACGTTCCAGATTTACCTTACGATCAACTGAAAGGAACAGAAATCACCCGTCTTGGTAAGCGGCATAAGGCCGAACCGATCATCCATCATCCTAATCAAAATAACAAGCTAATGTATTGGGTGGGAGCGGCAGGTGAACCAAATGATGGCGGTCCTGGGACAGACTTTTTTGCAATTAAAAATGAAAAAGTGTCAATTTCTCCTATAATATCTGATCTAACAAACTTCAATAAATTGGATTTATTAAAAGAAAATTTAATATGAAATTAATACAATTATTTTTACTCCTTCTAATAATCAGCCTCTTTCAAGGATGCGCATCAAAGTTTCCCGAAACTGTGCCTGTAGATAATAGTAAAAATGTCATTCAGAAATGCCCCGATGTCTACAAAGTTAAAAAGGGAGATACTATTTTCAGCCTGAGTCTTAAATGTGGATTTGATTATAAAGATGTAGCCGCGGTTAATAATATTAAAAAACCATACAAGATTAGCGAAGGAGAAGAGATTCGTTTTGATCTTCTAAGAAATGATAACAATCCTGAGGCAGTAAGTAATGAAACAAAATCAGAGAATGTTGAAATCGCAAGGTTTGATGATGAGTCTTCTGAAGTGATTGCTGAAGAGAAACCATTAACTCAAGAGGATATTGGCGAGCCCATTGAGATTAATGAACCTGTAGCGACCCGAGAAATATACAATTCAAAATCGGTAGAAAAGACCAAAGAAATTGTAGCTAAAAATACGGAATCTTTAGCTAATCGCTTTATGTGGCCAACTGACGGAGATGTGGCTAAGGCATTTAATCCAGATGAAGGGTTGAAAGGAATCTTAATCGAAGGATCTCTCGGTCAAGAAGTTAAATCAATTGCTAAAGGTCGAGTCATTTATGCGGGTGAAGACTTAAAGGGCTATGGCAAACTCATTATCATTAAGCATGATGACGATATCTTAAGTGTGTATGGACATAACCGTGAACTTCTTGTCACGGAGGGTCAAAAAATTAGTGCAGGAGAAATCATCTCCACCATGGGTCAAACCGATGATGGAAAGATACATCTACATTTTGAGATCAGAAAAAAAGGGTTGTCGGTGGATCCGATGAGTTACTTTAAATCCAGGACTTAATTAAATTCACCACGCTCTTGTTTGTCAATATAATCGCGCACTGCAGTCATGTCATATTCTCTGGCCCACTTAATGATTTCATCAAAAGCTGGAGCACCAATTTCACCGACCTGAGCATGAATTCCTGCTTTCTCGCGAACGACCAATAAGCCTGGAATTTTTTCAACTTCAAAGTATTCGCCAATTTCTGGATGCTGTTCCACATCAACCATACCAAAAACGATATCTTTATTTGCTTCCGCAGCCTTTTCAAAAATTGGAGTGAAATTTTTACATGGTTCACACCAAGGAGCCCAGAAGTCAATAATCACAAAATCATTTTTTTCAATCGTGTCTTTAAAATTTTTTGTTGTCAGTTCTAATACTTTTGCCATCGAATTTTCCTATTATTCTTTTAAAATTTATTTACGCTAAATATCTCTTCCAGCGGTAATCTGTTTCGAGCAGCTCCCTCACGCTCCTTTAACTCTTCTCGTGTTTGATCTAGATCTAGAGGTCTGCCAATTGCAATAACCGAGAGAATATCATAATTCTCAGGAACTTGCGCCAGTTCTCTCGCATCATCTTTGCTAAATCCGCCCATCTGATGTGCCGCAAGACCCATTGAGGTCGCTTGAAGGCAAATATTTTCCGAAGCTGCACCTAAGTCATAATGAGCATACCCATTTTCTTGGTCGTTATGTCGATAATAGCGGTTGGTGGTAGTAATGATGAGTAAAGCGGCATCCATTGCCCAGTCCTGATTTGACACGGATAAACAATTCAATGCCTGACTAAACATGGTGGCATCACTTTTGCTAAACAACACAAATTTCCATGGCTGTTCACCACGGCAAGATGGTGCCCAGCGAGCAGCTTCCATTAATGAATGTATGTCATTATCATCAAGAATAAACTCAGAATCAAATGAACGCGGACTCCATCGGTCAGCGATGAGGTCATGAATGGGGACTTGTGTGAGTGCTTTCTTTTCCATATTACTGCTTAATTCCCTCTACCAATAAATTGACCTCAATTTTATCACCTAACGAACTATTTTCTTTCAATCCCCAGCTGTAGCCAAAATCAGAAGCCTTGAGATCAATATTTCCTTCCAGTCCAACGCGATACCCTCCCCACGGATCATCACCAAAACCAAGTAATATAAACGGGATATCTAGATTTTTTTCAACCCCACCCATGGCTAACGTTCCAGAGACCACTCCGTTAGTATCATCTTGCATCACAATCTTGGTGCTATTAAATGTGATTGTTGGAAAAACTGAGGTATTTAAAAATTTCTTTTCTTGGATATGGTTATCACGTTTCTTGTGATCGCTATCAATCTTTAATAAGCTCATTTCGACATTTATCTTTGATTGACTCATGTCGTCAAGATTAATCATCATCTCTCCGTTCATATCCGGAATGGTGCCTGATGTTTTAGAGACCACATGACGGATCTTCCAATTGGCAAAACTATGTTCAGGATCCACCTTGTATGTGCCCGACTGCGCAAAAATGGATGATGAAATAAAGACTAATAGAAAGACTAGTTGCTTCACTTTTTTCCTCATAATTTATTAAACAGTTATTATGATGAAAAATAAAAAAATTAATTCAAAATTTATGACCAATCATACACAGTTTATGCGAGCAGCTTTAGATGAGGCAGAGAAAGCCTGTGAGTTAGATGAAATACCCATCGGCGCCATTGTCACCTTAAATAATGAAATTATAGGTCGTGGCTGCAATTCAGTGATCAAGAACTCAGACCCCACCTGTCACGCTGAAATCATGGCTTTAAGAGATGCGGCACATTCTTTGTCAAATTATCGCCTCCCTGAAGTGAATTTATATGTCACTTTAGAGCCCTGCATCATGTGCCTTGGTGCAATCTTCCATGCCAGAGTCAAACAAGTTTATTTTGGCGCCTACGATGCAAAATTTCATAGTTGCGATCCAAGTCAACAGTTGGTAAATAATATGGTTATCAATCATCACACCTCATTTGAAGGTGGCATCCTTGAAGAAGAATGTTCCACTCTTTTAAAAAATTATTTTAAAAATAAAAGGTAAAAAAAGACCCGCATAATGCGGGTCTTTAAAATTTAGGAGATTTTAAGTATTCACATGAATTAGAACATCCACTGAATACGAGTTTGTAACAATTGTTCTGAATCAAATGCTTCATTACTACTTAAGTCTTTTGCGATAATGTCATGGTCATAATCTGCATAGGTATATGACACTTTCGCCAAAACATTTTGATTAGCTATCCACTTCAAACCAATCGTATATTGATTTGCGCCACCTTTACCGTTATTACAACTCGTGTAATCATCATCTGTAGCTACGCCACAGTCTAGGGCACCCACAACTCTTGAGTTAGTTGCAGCCCCGGTGTTATCAATCTTAATATCATCTACATCAAGATATTCATAACGTGCGCCAATTTCCCAAGCACCGGTTCCGGTACCTGTTTCAAAATCAAATGGATTGGTAACTTTTATTCCCTTCATGATGCCACCCTTGTATGATTTTGAGTAATGCTCACCACTTAACATGTAGTTAGCTGATAAGTAGGCAGTTTGAATATCCGCACTCATATCATTGCCATTAATTTCATCTTTACTTTCAAATTTACCTCCAGCATATTCACCTTGGAGTTTGAAAGGACCTTTAGCTAAGATACCCTCTAAGCCAAAAATATTAGATTCGATATGGACTTGCTGTTTTGCTTTAGCGCTAACTGCATTAAATCCTATATCTTCACCACCCTGATCCATTCTGAATAATGGTGAAAAACCACGGCCCGCACTCTTAAATGTAAGGAACTTAGCATGAGTAGTTTGGCCACCATTACTAGAAGTTTTTGGAGTCATAGCATAATCTTCAGTAAAGCCTGAGATGCCTACGTGGAAAATGGAGTCTTTGATTTTATTGGCACTTGCAAAATCATAAGTAAGGCGTCCTGAATAGTTATTCTCATTTTCAACAGTATCAGTGTTGTAAGCTTCCTGGTATTTTGTAACCATGTAGGTCATACCCTTGGTTGGCTCACCTTTAATAGCAACACCCAACTTTTTGTGCGGTGACATCTGATTAATAAATGATCTTTCATTAAAGTCGATATCGTTTGAGCTTGTTAAACCTTCTAAGTTGAAAGCTTGTTTAAAGCGACCAAACTGAATTTGAAACGGTTTCATTGCAGCAAAAGTTAATGAAGCAGTATCTAAAACGTTGGTAGACTTTCCAACACCGTTTAATACAACATCATATTTCCATATGCCATCTAATTTACCTTTGATACCAATACGAGCTCGACGCATTTCAAATTCGTCGCTCATGGATTTACCATCTACATCGTATTCATCAGTATCTGAGCTATCTAAGGCATCGTCATCCACATCGGTTGCGCGGTAGTCAAAATGCATACGACCTGTTAAGGCAACCTCATTTTTACCATCAGCACTTTGAATTGAAAACTTACCACCTTTGTTGGTTACAACAGGTGTATTTGCTTTTTTTTTATCATGCCCTTTAGATAAAAGAGCCCCCTCTTCTTCCGTAAGCACTCCTTTTGTAACAAGAGCATTTACTAAGTCTTGTGTTGTATCCCCATAAGATACATTTGTTATTGACAGCAAAGCAAGAGATATTGCTCCTGTCATAATTTTATTATTCACATTAATCTCCTAAAATTAAAAAATAATTAAATTTCTTAATTAAAATAGTAGATGTTGAATATGACAAAATTATGACAAATTGTAATAATTTGAATTACTATAAATTGATATATAAATTAACCTGAAAAGTTTACTGATCGAACTGGACATGACCTGTAGCTAGATCATATACCGCGCCAATTAATCCTATTTCTTTTTTCTCAATCATTTCTGAGATGATTTCGCTTTGATTTTTAATATTTTTAATTTGTTGATGAACATTTTGCCAACATACTTTATCGACAAAAGTCGGGTTGGAAGAAGTACGATTGTCTTCTTCTGATTTTTCTTGACTAACAGCCGGATCAATCATTTGAATGATTTCCCCAATGTTGCCACCTTTAAAATGATCACAGGCAGCTTTTACCGCTCCACAATTACTATGCCCCATTACAACGACTAATTTTGACCCAAGATATTGGGTAGAAAATTCTAAACTACCTATAGCCAATGTTGAGGCAACATTTCCTGCCAACCTAACAGAAAAAATATCACCAAGATTTTGATCGAAAATGAGCTCCACTGTTGTTCTTGAGTCACTGCAACTTAAAATTGATGCAAAAGGATGCTGTTTATCTTTTAGTTCATCACGCACACTCAACATATCATGCTGTCGTTTTACATTATTTACAAAACGCTCATTGCCTTGCTGAAGAATTTCAACGGCTTGCTGAGGGGTCATTTGATCACGATCAATTTCTGGATGCATATACATAATTATTCAGGCCTCATGTGTGGAAATAAAATAACATCTCGAATACTTGGTTTATTGGTGATCAACATAATTAAACGGTCAATTCCAATACCACAACCGCCTGTAGGAGGCATGCCATATTCAAGGGCTCTAATAAAGTCTGCGTCATAATACATTGCTTCATCATCGCCCGCTTCCTTTTGTTCCACTTGTTTTTTGAAGCGTTCCGATTGCTCTTCTGGGTCATTCAGTTCCGAAAAGCCATTAGCAATTTCTCGACCTGCGATAAATAATTCAAAACGCTCAGTAATATTAGGGTCGCTATCTGATGCTCTTGCTAGGGGTGATACCTCAGTTGGGTAATCAATAATAAACGTCGGACTCCACAATTTTTCTTCAGCAACAGCTTCAAATAATGCCAGCTGTAGTGACCCCAATGATCTGTTAGGAGGAAATTCTTCGCCCATTTTTTGAAGAGACTGCTCAATAAATTCAGTATTTTGAAGGTCTTCAGATTTGAATTGATCGCTGTATTTCTCAATAGCTTGGACAAGGGTTAAGCGATCAAAAGGCTGAGAAAAATCGATCTCTTTATCTTGGTAGGTTAGTTTTAAATCCAACCCACATCCTGTAATACTTGAACGAATACAATCCTCAGTAAATGTCATCAGCCATTGATAGTCAGCATAAGCAGCATAAAACTCCATCATTGTGAATTCAGGGTTATGACGAACGCTTAATCCTTCATTTCTAAAGTTTCGATTGATTTCAAAAACACGATCAAATCCACCTACCACCAGTCTCTTTAAATAAAGCTCTGGAGCAATACGCATAAACATTTCCATGTCTAATGCGTTGTGGTGAGTCACGAATGGTTTTGCACTTGCCCCACCCGGTATTGGATGCAACATGGGTGTTTCCACCTCAAGGAATTTATTATTGACCATAAATTCTCTAATGGATTGAATTACCTTTGATCTGGTCAAAAAAGTATCTTTTGTCTCTTGATTCACCATCAGATCCACATATCGCTGACGATATTTCATCTCTTGATCTTGCAAACCATGAAACTTCTCCGGAAGAGGTCGTAAAGACTTTGTTAATAAACAAATTTCTGTGACCTCAATCGTCAATTCATCCGTGTTTGTTTTAAAGAGCTTACCTTTAGCACCAATGATATCTCCCATGTCCCATTTTTTAAATGAAGAATACAGTTCTGGGTTGTTTTCATTATTAATAAGATCTCTGGCTACATACAATTGAATTCGGCCTGTTCGATCCTGAATCGTTGCAAAACTTGCCTTACCCATTACCCTTTTGAGCATCATGCGTCCAGCCACAACAACTTCAATATTTTTTTCTTCCAGGGTAGGCTTATCAAAACCATCATATTCTTTATGAAGCTCTGAAGATTCATGTTTAGGGTTAAAGTTGTTTGGAAAAGCAACTCCTATTTTTCTTAACTCAGTGAGCTTATTTCTACGCTCCTGAATTATCGAATTTTCATCTACAATTTGATTTTCTTTATTTTCCAACTTAAACCCCTTGTTTTAAACTTTCTGTAATAAATGGATCAAGATTACCATCGAGAACACCTTGAGTATTTCCAACCTCAACACCGGTCCTTAGATCTTTAATTCTTGATTGGTCCAAGACATAACTTCTAATCTGATGTCCCCAGCCAATGTCTGATTTTGCATCTTCCATTGCCTGCTTTTCTTCGTTCCGTTTTTCTAACTCAATTCGATATAGCTGTGCTTTTAGCATATCCATTGCTTGTGCTTTATTGCGGTGTTGTGATCGATCATTTTGACATTGCACAACAACTCCACTTGGCTCATGTGTAATTCTAACAGCAGAATCTGTTTTATTGATATGCTGACCTCCTGCGCCAGATGCCCTATACGTATCAATTC
>JAYQUI010000045.1:0-9878 GCA_038147655.1 Nitrosomonadales bacterium | reverse complement strand
AAAAAAAAACTCTAACACCTATTGATTATCAATGGCTTAAGACTGAAATGGAAAAAATATACATGTACATTGATGTTAGAAATTTAAAAAAGACTTACACCAAGCATACAGGTTTTTTAAACACAAAATCTTTCACGGTGAATGCTTTAGATGACGTTTCTTTTTCTGTAAAAAAAGGGAAGTGTTTAGCGATTGTTGGAGAGTCAGGAAGCGGAAAATCTACATTGGCTAAAACAATTATGAAATTGCTTAATCCTGACAGCGGTGAAATAAATTTCATGAAACAGAATATAGTGAATTTGAGTTCTGAAGAAACAAAAATTTTTAGAAAAAAAATACAAATGATTTTCCAAGATCCATTTTCATCATTGAATCCTAAATTCACAATACGTCAAATCCTTATAGAACCTTTGGAAATTCATATGACGGGAGATAAAGATGAGATTGAAAGACGTGTGATCGATCATATCAAGTTGGTTGGTCTTTCTGAGCAAGATTTATCCCGTTATCCACATCAATTCAGCGGTGGTCAGAGGCAAAGAATTTGTATCGCAAGGGCATTAATTATTAACCCTGAGGTTATAGTTTGCGATGAGCCTGTGTCAGCATTAGATGTATCAATCCAAGCGCAAATTTTAGAATTATTAAAAAAATTACAAAAAAAATTTCAGTTAACTTATTTATTTATCACTCATGACTTAAGGGTGGTAAAATACATCGCCGATGAAGTTATTGTTTTGCAAAATGGCAAGCTTGTAGAGAAGGGCACTGTTTCAAAGTTATTTAATAAGCCTTCTACGGATTACACAAAAGCACTTATTGAAGCAATACCTGGTTCAATTTAGTAATAAAAGGATTTATATGGCACAAGATATAGAAAATAACTCAGAACAACTTGAAAAAATCAAAGAATTCGCGCAAAGGAATAAAAAATTGATAATTGGCTTAGTTGTAGCGTTATTCATTATTTTGATTGGTAATGATTTCTATAAATCAAAACAAGAGCAAAATACAGGAGAGGCTTCGCAGCTGTTTCAAAAACTATTAATTAGCAAAACGACTGATACCGAAAATTTAAAATCAATTGCAGATGACTTAAAAGAAAAATACTCTAAAACACCATATGCTGCAAGAGCTCAGATTATTTACGTAAAAACAATCTTAAAAAATGACTCTATTGATGAAGATGTTAAAGATCGATTAAAGTGGGTAAGTAAACAAGCAATTGAGCCTTCAATAAAAAGTCTATCGGTTTATTATCTTGGATTAATATCATTATCCGAAGATGATCTTATAAAAGCTAAAAATTTTTCAGAAATGATTAAAACCAAAGGATTTTTAGGTTTTAAGTTTGACCTTCAAGGAGATATTGCTAAAAAAGAGGGCGATATTGATAAAGCTAAAGAATTGTATGCAAAAGCTATTAGTTCTTTTTCACCACAAAGCGATTTTTCTAGAGTAATTGAGTATAAATTACAAAATTTATAGTTAACTTTAATTAATCTAAAAATGAAAATTTTACTTTTTTTCTTTGTCATCTTTCTTGGTGGTTGTATTGGACCAATAAAAGAACTTGAACGACAAATTGAGGATGTTTACTTTAACTCAGCTTTGGATGACATTCCCAAACCATTACCAGAAAATTTTGAAAATCAAATTAATCTCAAAAATGCCTGGGCTATATCTGATTTAGATTTAAGTAATGGATCTATTTTTTTGTATAGAGAAAATGTTATTTTATTTATTCAAGAGAATGGTAATTTCGTTAAAGTTGACTCTATTACAGGAAAAAAAATATTTGAAAAACAACTGAACATAGATGTTTCTCTTGGTCTTTTTGGAAACAAGAAAGACGATTTTTTATTTTTTATAGATAAAGCAAATTATTTAAATAAGATTGACTCAAATGGTACTTTTTTATGGAGAGTAAAATTAAAAAAAACAGTTATCGTTCACCCTGCTTTCTATGAAAACCAAATTTTAATTAAATATAAAAATAATGACATTGAATCATTTGACATTAATAATGGTATTTCCATATGGTCATATAACAGACCAAATCCTCCATTATCTATCAGCCTTCAGTCACCTTTCATAATTTCTGATGACCTAATTTATACTGGTTTTCCAGGTGGCAAGGTTGTTATATTAGATGCCAAAAACGGTACTTTCCTTACCGAGCTATCTCTTGCAAGAGGTGATGGGGTCACTGAAATTGATAGAGCAAATGATGTTTCTGGCAGACTTTCAATTATCGGAGATACTCTTATTGCTGCCTCTTATAATGGTGAAGTTGTATCTTTTGACAGAAAAACTGGAAAAAAAAATTGGAGCAGAAAAATAAGTAGTTATTTTGGAACATTCACTGATAATGTAAATTTATTTCTCATTCACCAGAATGATTCAATTTACAACTTTGATTTTACATTTGGCAAAACATTATGGAAATTCAATGATCTTGAAAATAGAAAAATTTCAGAGATTGTTATTATTGGTAATAATTTATTTGTTGTAGATTACTTGGGAATTATTTTTGCTGTAAATATTGATACAGGTGAATTTTCAGCTATTCAATCAGCTAACGAAGGCGATAACATTGTTAATGGTATTAACATTTCAAAATTATTTAATTTTGAAGACAATTTATTTATTCTTTTAAATAATACAACGTTATTAAAAGTTACTATAAATGAATAATATAGCAATTGTAGGTAGACCTAATGTCGGTAAATCTAGTCTATTCAATAAGTTAACCAAATCAAAAAAAGCCATCGTTTCTGAATTTGAGGGATTGACTAGAGATCGACAAGTAGGCAAAACAGTTATTAATACCCTTTCCTATGAAATAATAGATTCAGGTGGACTTAATTTTTCAAAAAATAATAATGCATTAGATGCACAGATTCTGAACCAAACAAACCTTGCTGCAGATGAGGCAGATCTTATTCTCTTTGTAGTAGATTATAAGTCTGGACTTTTGCCTGATGATCAGGTCATATCTAAACTGTTGAGAAAAAAAAATAAAGATATTTGCTTGGTAATTAACAAAGTGGATGGCGTTTCTGATGAAACTGCAAAGCTAGACTTTATGAAGCTTGGTTATCAACAAGTAATCTGCACTTCAGTAAGCCACAACTATGGTATTGATTCAATTATTGAATTAATTATTCATAAATTAGACGGAATACCTACTATACCAAATGAGATAAATGACAATTTTAAAATAGCCATTTTAGGAAAACCTAATGCAGGAAAATCTACTCTAATTAACTCATTAATTGGGTCCGACAGACTTATAGCTAGTGATTTGCCAGGCACCACAATAGATTCAATAGAAATTGAATTTGAATTAAATTCAGATAAGTATATTCTTATTGATACCGCTGGAATAAGAAGAAAAGGTAAGGTAACTGTCAAAGAAGAAAAATTTGCTCTTTTAAAGTCTCTTGAAAGCGCAAAGAGCGCTAATTTTATTTTACTTATTATTGACTCCTCAGTTGGAATTACCTCTCAAGATCAAGCATTGATTAGTGCATGCCTGAAATCATTTAAGCCGCTAATACTTTTATTTAATAAATGGGATTTGCTTAATCAGTATGAAAAAGAAAGATTTGATAGTGAGTTAGAAAAATTTAATCTAAATTTTGGTTTTATTGACAACATAAAAATTTCTGCTGAAAAGAAAATAAATCTATCTAAAATTTTTAAAAAGATAAAAGAGATTCGCGAGCATTTAAATAAAGAGTATAAAACATCGATTTTAAATAAGCTTTTAGAAGATGCTCTAATAAACCACCCTCCATCAATTAATAAAGGGATTAGGCCTAAATTAAAATTTATGAGTTTTCTTTCTAAGTCTCCATTGTCTTTCAAAATTCATGGAAATCACTTAGAAGATTTGGCCCCATCATATAAAAGATATTTAGATAATTACTTTAGAAAAGCATTATCTTTGCAGTCTATTCCACTAAATATGATCTTTGAGGTATCAGATAATCCTTATGCACATAAAGCGAAAAAGATTAGTACAGGATTGGTAACAAGAAGAAAATTAAAAACAGACCTGAGAATGAAGTTAAGCAAAAAAACTAATCGGTAATACTCTTCCAAAACTCCCACCATTTTTGATTTGCTTTACCATATTCATTAATTATTTCGGAGTCTGGATAGTTTAATTCTATTATTTTCATTGTATTTTTTTCCAGATCTTTAAGTCCAAGTTCACGATATGCTATATACTGAATAACCAAAGATTCTTGAACATGAATGCTGTCAGGGTATTCTAAATAAATATTTTTAGCTCTATTGACAGCGGCTATGTAAGCTTTTCTTTTCATATAATATCTTGCTACATGGATATCATATTCAGCAATTTTATTTAAGAGGTAAGTCATTCTATCAATAGAATCTTGTCTATATTTTGAATTTGGATATCTTTTAACTAACACATCAAAAGCAGAAAATGCTTTTTTTAAACTATCTATATCCCTGTCACTTATATCTTGCATGGTAAGTTTATTAATTATTCCTCTTTCTTGATATAAGGCTAATCCTTTAAGATAGTATGCATAATCCATTAATGGATGACTTGGGTAAAGTGTTATGAATTGATCTAACATTGATATACAGAGTTCTTTTTGTGAAAACTTGTAATAGGCAAATGCTAAATTTAGTCTTGCCTGGTGAATTTGTTTGTAATCCGGATACCTCTTTACAAGCTTTTCTAAGTATAGAATAGTATTTCTCCAATCTCTTTGATCTGTAAAGCCCTTTGATCTTTCCAATATCCAATCAGGTGACTGACCTGTGGTTGGATCAAACTCAGTGGGTTCTCCAAATATAAAACAACCTGAGAGGAGTATTGAAGAAATAATTAAGGTAAGATATTTAGACATGAATAAAAATGATTTTAATAAAAAATTCATCATACCTGCATCTTTTTTTGGGTCAAGGCTAGATGCTGTTTTATCAAAATTAATGCCCGAATTTTCTAGATCAAAAATTCAATCCATGGTTAAAAATGATCTCATTTTTCTCAATGGATCACGTGTTTCACAAAATTATAAGGTTGTTGGTGGTGAAGAAATTATAATCAATGGTGTAATTGAGGATGA
Organism: Nitrosomonadales bacterium; assembly: GCA_038147655.1. Classification (GTDB taxonomy): domain Bacteria; phylum Pseudomonadota; class Gammaproteobacteria; order Burkholderiales; family Methylophilaceae; genus BACL14. The sequence continues at coordinate 4,764 of JAYQUI010000045.1, read as the reverse complement.
AATAGATGTAATAGCTGAAAATATTTCATTGGATATTGTTTATGAAGATAATGATATTTTAGTTTTAAATAAACCTCACAATCTCGTAGTTCACCCTGGCTCAGGGAATGCTAGCGGAACCTTACTTAATGGTTTGCTTTATTACAATAAAGATCTTGAGAAACTTCCAAGAGGTGGCATTGTGCATAGACTTGATAAAGATACAACTGGTTTAATGGTTGTTGCAAAAAATGAGGAATCACAAAACAACTTGATTAGTCAACTGCAAAGTAAGAGTGTTTACAGGGAATATAGAGCTATTGTGTGGGGCCAGATTTGGCAAAATAAGATAATTAAAAAGTCAATTGGTAGACATCCAAGACAAAGAACAAAGATGGCCGTTACCAAGGTTAATGGTAAAGATGCAGAAACAAACTTAGAAGTGCTTGAAAGGTTTAACTATCATACATATGTGAGATGCCTTTTGAAAACTGGAAGAACTCATCAAATCCGTGTACATATGTTAGACAATAATTCCCCAATAGTTGGAGACAAGGACTATGGGCTAAAGAAAATAATTCCGACCAAAAATATGGATGCGGGCCTGCTTATTTCAATTAAAAATTTTGATAGACAGGCTCTTCATGCTATAGCGCTTGGCTTGATACATCCTAAGACCAATAAGGAAATGAAGTGGAACATTGATCTTCCTGATGATATGAGGGAGCTTTTATCTGTGATCAGGAAAGATTCAGTTGAAAATGATTTCGGATCTACAGATCACTTCCTTCAACAGGATTTCGAATTAAATGGTGATGATTTAGATTTTGATGATGAAGAGTAAAATTGAAGTTGACTGGAAGGTGCCTGGTTTTGTAAAAGCTTTTCAATCTGATGCTACTTTAAAAATTTTGAATAATTTTGTCGATGAGCAACCTAAGGATTTATTTAGAATCACTAACAGAAAATTTTCTTTAGTTAATCAGATTCACTCAAACAAAGTTATACAGATTTATAAAAATGATCATCATTTTACTTGTGATGGTATTTTTACTTACGAGCCCAATGTTATTGTAGCGGTTAGAACAGCTGACTGTATACCTGTATTACTTTCAAACGATCAAGGATCGTTTGTTGCTGCAATTCATTGTGGCTGGAGAGGTCTTTCAGCAGGCATTATTCATGAAACACTAAAAAAAATAAAAACAAACTGTGAGGATGTTGTTGCGTGGATAGGGCCAGGTATTTCGCAAAAATACTTTGAAACTGATCGGGACGTATATGACTTATTTGATAAAAAATATAATTTTCTTACAGAACATTTCACGTATAAAAATAATAAATTTTATGTTGACTTAGTTGGAATTACAGCCTCATTATTGAAATATCATGGTGTTCAAAAAATATACGGTAATTCAATAAGTCAAAATTATTGTACTTTCAGTGATGACTTTTTATTTTCCCACCGTCAAAACAAAACCCCATACAGGTTGATTTCAATGGCATGGATTAATGCTTAATTCTTTAAATTAATCACGTATAATCCACCTAATGAATTTATTGATTATTATTGCAGTTTGTTTTTTTGGCTCTCTTTTAAGCCTCATGCTTGCATATCTATTCAGCAAATTAAAAATGGTCAATTATGCTGACTATTTTGTGAGTTTTGCAGTTGGCACCTTGTTAGGCGCTGCCTTTTTAGAAATTATTCCTCACGCTTATGAGATCTCGAGGGATCTGCATCAAATTTCATTAATTGTTTTGATTGGTATTCTCGCTTTTTTTATTTTAGAAAAATTATTGGTTTGGAGACATTGCCACGGATCCCATTGTGAGAATCATTCTCCTGTAGTTAATCATGATGTAAAAAAAGGCAGTATTTTGATTATTGGTGACTGCTTTCATAATTTTATTGACGGCATACTGATTGCCAGCGCCTTTATTGTTGATATAAATCTTGGTCTAATAACTGCCCTGGCTATTATCGTGCATGAAATTCCTCAAGAAATTAGTAATTTTTCTATATTAATTAATTCAGGATATAGTTTGTCAATAACTCTTTTAATGAACGTAATCACGGGCTGTGCAATGATCATAGGGGCTATTCTTGCATATTTTGTTTTAAATGACCTTGAATTCTTGATTCCAATCATTCTTTCTTTTGCCGCGTCAAGCATGATTTATGTTGCCATCTCTGATCTCATTCCATCGCTACATAAAAAGATTGAAATTAAGCAAACGTTTCAACAAACATTTTCTATTTTCCTTGGCGTTTTAATTATTTATTTCCTCCATTCACTTATTCACTAAGCATGTCATCAGTTAAGATACCTAAGATTGGCTTTATTTCTCTTGGCTGCCCCAAGGCAGGCTCTGATACAGAAAAAATAATGACGAGGGTGAAAACTCAAGGGTATGAAATTTCATCCTCATACGATAAATCAGATGTTGTGGTGGTTAATACCTGTGGGTTTATTGACTCTGCAATTGAAGAATCTCTAAACACTATTGATGAGGCTTTAAAAAGTAATGGTAATGTCATTGTGACTGGTTGTTTGGGAGAGAAGAGGAATATTATTGAGGAAAGATTTAAAAATTTAATCGCCATTACCGGTTCTGAAGCAGATAAAGAAGTCGTTGATATTATCAACAAAGTTGCCCCTAAACCACATCACTCTTTTATTGATTTAATACCAAAGTCTGGATTAAGGCTAACACCTTCGCACTATGCTTATATTAAGATATCTGAAGGTTGTAACCACAAATGCTCATTCTGCATTATTCCTTCAATGCGGGGGAAACTATTCAGTCGAACCCCTGAAGATATTCTAAGTGAAGCACAAAATCTGGTTGATTCTGGGGTGACAGAATTAATCATCATCTCCCAAGATACAAGCGCTTACGGCGTTGATTTTAAGGTGAAGCAATCCTTTTGGGATGGTAAGCCTGTCAAACGAGATTTATATCATTTAGCTAAAGAACTGAAAAAGTTTGGTGTATGGGTGCGTTTCCATTACATTTATCCATACCCACATATTGATCATATGATTGAGTTGATGGATGAGGAGACAATTCTTCCTTATTTAGATGTTCCATTTCAACATGCAAGTCCTAAAATTCTAAAATCAATGAAGCGACCAGCTGATTCTGAAGATAACTTAAAACGAGTTCAGGCTTGGCGACAAATCAATTCAAACATTGCTCTACGAAGTACATTCATTGTGGGCTATCCTGGAGAAACAGATCATGATTTTGAACAGCTAATAGAGTTTATTAAAGAGGCAAACTTGGATCACGTTGGTTGTTTTGAGTATTCAAATGTCGAGGGAGCAACCGCAAAATTAATGTCTGATCAAATCCCTGACAATTTAAAAAAAGAAAGATATAACCATTTGATGGAAACACAAAAGACATTAAGCGAGCAAAAACTAAAATCACTAATTGGGTCGGTTCAGCATGTTGTGGTTGATGAAGTAACTAATGATTTTGCATTGGCCAGAAGTTTCCGCTCAGCTCCGGACGTAGACGGGGTTGTTTCTTTAAAATACCCTGAGGGTTTGATTGCTGGTGATAGACTTGATGTTAAAATTACTGGTAATGACGCATATAACTTATTTGCTGGACCATTAGATGATTAAAACACGATTCGCGCCCAGTCCGACTGGGTATCTTCATATCGGCGGAATACGTACCGCAATTTTCAATTATGCATTCGCTAAAAAACATAACGGTAAATTTTTTCTGAGGATTGAAGATACTGATGTTGAGAGATCCACTAAGGAGGCTGTTGATAAGATTCTTGAAGGGATGTCATGGCTTAATTTAAATCATGATGGTGACATTGTTTATCAGGCAAAAAATTTTAATCGTCACAAAGAGATTATTGATCAGTTATTACAGCATGGTCACGCATATGAGTGCTACTCAAGCAAAGAAGAACTTGACCAAATGCGACAAGATTGTGAAAAAAAAGGAATTAAGCCAAAATATGACGGCACTTGGAGACCGGAGGAAGGAAAGACACTTCCGTCAGTTCCGGAGGGAGTCACTCCAGTTATCCGTTTCAAAAACCCACTAGATGGAAATGTGACTTGGGAAGATCAGGTCAAAGGACAAATATCTGTTAGCAATGAGGAGTTGGATGACCTGATTCTACAAAGATCTAATGGTTCACCAACGTATAACTTAAGTGTGGTTGTTGATGATGCTGATATGGGTATTACTCATGTTATCCGTGGAGACGATCACATCAACAATACACCGCGCCAAATCAATATATATAAAGCCTGTGGTTTTGATATACCATTATTTGCTCATTTATCAATGATCCACGGAGAAGACGGGCAAAAGCTATCTAAGCGAGATGGAGCTGCAAGTGTGACTGAATATCGTGAGCTTGGCTATCTTCCGGAGGCGGTCAATAATTATCTTGCTAGGTTAGGGTGGAGTCATGGTGATGCTGAAATTTTCTCACTTGATGAATTATGTGATTTATTTTCTCTAAAAAGCATTACATCATCACCATCACAGTTTGATATCAAAAAACTTCAGTGGCTCAATAATCATTACCTAAAACAAAAGACTTTTGAAGAGATTGAGGCGTTACTAACCCCCCAATTTGCTAAAAGATTTTTAGATCGTAAACAATTGCTTGGTATTTTCGATCTTTATAAAGATCGTTGTAATTCGCTGCGAGATTTTGAGGTGAATGCGGAGACTGTCCTAACAAGACCTGAAAATATTTCACATGAATTGATAGAAAAATATATCTCTGATAATTCAATA
>JAYQUI010000044.1:7125-9985 GCA_038147655.1 Nitrosomonadales bacterium | reverse complement strand
GACTGATCCCATACATCATCACTGCCCACTCTTTTCTCTGGTCGCGTTGAAAGTTTGACCTCAATATCATTAAAACCAAAGTCTTTGTAGGTTTCCATGAGCATTTTGTTGAAGTTAATCACTTCATCAAGTATTTGATCCTCGGTGCAGAAAATATGAGCATCATCCTGGGTAAATCCTCTCACCCTCATTAGCCCGTGTAAGGCACCGGATGGCTCGTTTCTATGACATGATCCAAACTCAGCAAGTCTTAAAGGTAACTCTCTGTAACTATGCAAGCTGTGATTAAAAACCTGGACATGTCCTGGACAATTCATTGGCTTAACAGCATAATCACGGTGTTCCGAGTGAGTAATAAACATATTCTCGTGATAATTTTCCCAGTGCCCTGATTTTTCCCATAATGTTTTATCTAGCACGGTTGGGGTTTTAATTTCTTGATATCCATAATCAACAAATTTTTTTCTCATGTAGTTTTCTATTTCTTGCCACAAAGACCACCCTTTGGCATGCCAAAATACCATCCCAGGTGCGTTATCTTGAATGTGAAATAAATCTAAATGCTTTCCTAGTTTTCGGTGATCTCTTTTTTCAGCTTCCTCAAGACGGTGCAGATAGTCTTTAAGATCATCTTTGGTCGCCCAAGCCGTTCCATAGATTCGTTGCAGCATCTCATTGTTGGAATCCCCTCTCCAATAAGCGCCAGCTACTTTCATTAGTTTGAAAACTTTTAATTTTCCAGTTGACGGAACGTGAGGACCTCGGCATAAATCTGAAAACTTACCCTCATGGTAAACCGTCACTTCCTCATCCTGAGGAATGGAGCCAATAATTTCAGCCTTATATTTTTCCCCTTGATCAAGAAAAAACTTCACTGCATCATCACGCTTCATCACTTCTCGAGTAACCGCGTGGTCTTCTTTTACTAATTCAGCCATCTTTTTTTCAATGGCACTTAAATCTTCTGGGGTAAACGCTCGATGATATGAAAAATCATAATAGAACCCATCATCAATTGTTGGTCCTATGGTCACCTGGGCGTCAGGAAATAATTCTTTGACAGCGTAAGCCAAAAGGTGAGCTGTGGAATGTCTTATGATATCCAAGCCCTCATCATTTTTAGCAGTCACAATAGAGACTGCTGCATCTGAGGTTATTTCATGAGTTAAATCTACCAATTTACCGTCAACATGACCAGCCAATGCGGCCTTGCCCAGACCTTCACCAATGTCATAAGCGACATCAGACAAAGTGATAGTGCTCTCAAACTCTTTAATCGAACCGTCTGGAAGTGTAATTTTTATCATGTTTTTTTAAATTGGTAGGCGCGATTGGATTCGAACCAACGACCCCCACCATGTCAAGGTGGTGCTCTAACCAACTGAGCTACGCGCCTGAAGTCAAAAATAAGCGGTTATTTTATATCATCACCGCATCAACAGCAATCTATAACTACCTCTCCATCTTTTGAATAATTTCCGTGTATCCGCTCTCAAAGCTTGGATGCATAAATTGATAATTAAACTTTTTAGAGAGAAAAGTCGAAATAATTTTTTTCCCCACGACCTTATCAGTGGATTCAATAGGTGCCTCAGGAAGGTTTAATTTTTTTCTAATAAAATTTAAAACTGAATAAAGCTCAACTGGGTGAGAGTCAGTTACATTGATAATTTTGGGCAAGTCAAATTTTGGGTCTGTGTGCTTGCTGCTGATTATTTTTACAATAATATTGGCTGCGTCCTCGTCGTAAATTCTATTGGTAAAACGATTTTCCGGCCAAGATTCTCGATCTTGAGCTAGTCTTAGCATCATGGTTCTTTCCAGACCATAAATTCCTGTTAAACGAAAAACATTACCCCTTCCGTTGTTAGTTGAAATACGTTCCGCATGACCTAAGATTTCACCTTGCTCATCATTTGGACCTATCTCATCATGATCATCCAATGCCTCCAGTTTAGAACTGCCATTAAAAACCCTGGTACTGGAAATAAAAAATACCCTGGTCTGCAGATTGTTGCTTTGAATTACATCTGTTATTTTTCTTAACCCTTCGACATAAATTTTTTGATAATCCGATGGTTTGGAGGTGCTAGGAGTAGCTGAATAAATGACATAGTTTGGGTTTTCGGCAACAATCCATTCAGAAAAATCATCAGCAAAAATATCTTTGGCTAGAATTGGAAAATTGCCTTGCTCACTCGGATTTCTTCTTATACCAAGAACTTGAAAATTTGTGTGCTGAGCAAAAATATCCCCAATTTTTTTTCCTAAATTGCCACAGCCTACGATAATAACTTTAGGGTTTACTATTTCCACAATACTTTGATCACAAACCCGGGTGAGCTGGATACGATAAATAGGGATAAGAGCGCTGCATAAAACTGCCAATCTTGATTATGAACCGATCCTATCATGGTCCACTCCAGTGCATAGGTGATTAATCTAAAGATTAAAAAATATAAAATGACTTCAAGGATGATAATAGGTAATGACTTTTTAGCAGGAAAAAGGAGCATGAAGTTACTTGTCATCCACGGCAAGTTGGCTAAAAAAATCATTAAGATAAGAATCAGTAAAAAAATCATTAAAATATGAGCGCTGAAGTCAGTGTCGCTATATCCATCAATGAAGATGGAAACAATCCAATAACCAATAAAGAAAGAGTATTGATTGATAAAGTTACGCTCAGTTCATTATTTGATGATTTTGAAACTTGATTTAAATTTTTTCCAGGTTCATCAAAGTAAGCGACTTTGATAATTCTTAAATAATAAAATATTCCAATGAGAGCACTCATAACTGCAATGACTGCAGGCCAAATCCAACCAAACTGAATTGTTGCCTGGATAATTGAAAACTT
>JAYQUI010000044.1:0-7025 GCA_038147655.1 Nitrosomonadales bacterium | reverse complement strand
GACACAATAGCCATGATCAGAAGCATTGCTTGCCAATCTAATACCATGTGATCTAAACCTTGAAATAATAGCCGGATTAACATGGCCACAGATGCAAATTTTGGCACTGAGCCAATAAACATGGTGATGGGAGTTGCTGATCCCTGATACACGTCAGGTACCCATAATTGGAACGGGGCTGCGCCAAACTTAAAGGCAATCCCAACAACAACAAATACCAAAGCAAATGATAAGACCACTGGATTGATTGAGGCATCTGATAACCTGGATGAAATTTCTGCAATCTGCAGGCTTCCAGTAATGCCATACAACATTGAAAAACCATACAATAAAAATCCTGAAGCAACTGCACCAAGAACAAAATACTTCATTGCCGCCTCGGTAGCTTCTGGTCTATTTCTGTCAAATGCCACTAAGGTATACAGACTTAACGAAAGGAGCTCTAGGCCCATGTATAAGCTTAATAAATGAAAGGAAGAAATAATCAGATTAATCCCCAGCAATGCAAACAGCGTCAGGGCATAGAATTCACCATTATGTAAGTTGCGACTTTGTAAAAAGCTCCGGCTATAAATTAACACCAATGACAAAGCAAAATAACTGAGCAGCTTAAGAAACATCGATAGGCTATCAGCAATAAACATCTCATTAAATGCCGTTAACTTCACATCAATGGGTAATTGTGCAGTGAAGTAAGCAGCAATCAGTAAAGTAAGCTGCGTAATACCAAATAATGATGTGGTGTTCTTATAAAACACACCAAGTAAAAGAACACTCATGGCAGCAATCAAGATAATGATTTCTGGAACAGCAATGGTCAATAATGTTGAAAGCGTCATAGTGTTATAAAATTTTTGATTGTTGAATTAATCCCAACATCATTTGGGATGACTGATTCGTAATATCGGTAATCAGTGCTGGATATATTCCAATAGCCAAAGTCATCAGGGCCAATACACTCATTACAAAAAACTCTTTTCCATTTAAATCTTTGAGTGCGGCGATTTTTTTATTTTTCACCTCACCAAAAATAATTCTTTTCACTAGCCATAAAGAGTATGTTGCTCCAAAAATCAGGGTCAGGCTAGCAAAAAAAGCAATCCAAAAATGATCTTGCATCGCCCCTAAAATGACAAGAAACTCTCCAACAAACCCTGATGTTCCTGGAAGCCCAGAATTAGCCATAGCAAATAAAACAAAGAAGGAGCCGAAGATGGGCATACTATTTATGACCCCTTTATAGTCACTGATATTTCTCGAATGCATCCGGTCATAGAGAACGCCAATTGCAAAAAATAATGCTGCGGAAATAAATCCATGAGAAATCATCTGAACGTATCCACCTTCAAATCCCAGTGGATTTAAAATAAATAAGCCGAGCGTTACAAACCCCATATGTGATATAGATGAATAAGCAATTAATTTTTTCATATCTGTTTGTACAATAGCCACGAAAGCAATATAAACAATCGCGATCAAAGACAGACCAATTAAAAAAGGTTTCAAAAAGATTAATGCATCAGGGCTAATTGGCATAGCAAATCGAATAAAACTATAGCCTCCCAATTTCAACATAATCGCTGCTAAAATGACTGAACCTCCTGTAGGTGCTTCCACGTGTGCATCAGGTAACCAAGTATGCACAGGCCACATGGGAATTTTGACCGCAAATGCCATAAAGAAGGCCAAGAAAATCAATACCTGGATATTAAGCGATAAAGGTTTGGTGTAAAAATCTAAGATGGCAAAGCTTGCCGTTTGGTTATATAGGTATATAAATGCAACCAACATCAACAACGAGCCAAGCACTGTATACAGAAAAAATTTGATGGTGGCATAGACGCGATTTGGACCACCCCAGATGCCAATAAGCAAAAACATCGGAATAAGCATTGCTTCCCAAAATACATAATATAGGATTGCGTCAAGGGCCAGAAAAACACCAATCATTAGTCCTGAAAGAATTAAGAAGGCTGAAATATAAAAGCCAATGGCTCGCTGAATTGAATTAGATGAAATAAATATCACAAGCCAAGAAATAAAACTTGTTAAAAGAACAAGAGGTAAAGAAATTCCGTCCAGGCCGAGATGGTAATTTATCGAAAAATGATTAATCCATGGATAGATTTCTTGAAATTGAAAACCAGAAAATCCTTTATCAAAATAAATATACAAAGGCAGGGTAGCAAGAAAAGAAATAAATCCAAATAAATTGCCTAATCGGTATGTTAGGGTTGTTGATAATTTATCTTGTACCAACAATAAAATTATACCCAATACAATAGGAGTCCAAATTGCTAGTGATAGGATGCCGGTCATGACTTACCACCCAAAATAAAATAGCTTATGAAAATCAATAATCCGATCACCATCACAAAAGCATATTGAGAAATAAACCCAGTTTGAATTTTTTTAGTGATGTGTGAAAAAAGATTAATGGTTCTAGCTGAGCCGTTAACAAAGAAATTGTCGATTATTTTTATATCCATATATTTCCATAAAACATTTCCAAGTCTGATTGTTAGAGGTGCCAAAATGTATTCATTGAAGTTATCAAAACCATATTTATGATCTATGACTTTTTTCAAAACCTTCGGTGTCTTTATAAAAGTAATATTCTTGTAATACAAAAGATATGCAACGATAAAGCCTAATACCATTAGCCAAAATGGCAGTGTCGCTAATGCGTGCAGAGCCATATTTATAGGTCCATGAAAATGTTCAGTGACCTGCTGAAGAGCAAGATGTGAATCCAAAATAAAGATATCTTTTAATAAAAAACTACTTTTGATAATTGGTTCTATAGTAAAAAATCCAATGAGGACCGATGGAATAGCTAATAAAATTAGAGGTATTGTTACCACCCAGGATGTCTCGTGAGGTGATTGATTTGTAGTTAAGCCATGGTCATGATGGTTGTGAGATACAGGCTTATTTCTCCACTTCTCCTCTCCATGGAAGACAATAAAATACAATCTGAAGCTATACAGCGAGGTGATAAAAACGCCAAACACGGCAGCAAAATATGCAAAACTTGAACCAACAATTTCACTATATTTTACCGCCTCGATGATTGATTCCTTGGAATAAAATCCTGAGAAAAGTGGCATGCCAACCAAAGCTAAAGTGGCAAGTAAAAATGTTATCCAAGTAATTGGCATATATTTTTTTAGATTCCCCATGTTCATAATATTTTGATCATGATGCATGCCAATTATTACTGAACCGGCACCTAAAAATAACAAAGCCTTAAAAAATGCATGTGTAAATAAATGGAACATTGCTAAGGAGTAACTAGAAACACCCAAGGCAATCGTCATATAGCCAAGTTGCGATAAGGTAGAGTATGCAACAACCCGTTTTATATCATTTTGAAAAATACCTAAAATACCCATGAATAAAGCAGTAATACTCCCCACGATAAGGATAACGGATAGTGCTGTATTAGATAACTCTACTATTGGAGATACTCGCGTTACAAGAAAGATTCCTGCAGTTACCATGGTTGCTGCATGAATAAGAGCTGATATTGGAGTTGGGCCCTCCATAGAATCTGGTAACCAGACATGTAAAGGTACTTGTGCGGACTTACCCATTGCTCCTATAAATAACAAAATTGAAATTAACGTGACTAGAGAAACTGATGAGCCCATAAGCATAAACTCTTGACCAGCCAAAGAATCTACTCTTGAAAAAACTTCCTTATAATCGAGGGTTCCAAAATAAAACATTATTAGAGCGATTCCTAAGAGAAAACCAAAATCACCGACCCTGTTCACCAAAAAAGCTTTCATATTGGCGTGAATGGCTGTTGGTTTTTTATACCAAAATCCGATAAGTAAATAAGAGACTAGACCCACAGCTTCCCAGCCAAAAAAGAGCTGTAAAAAATTATTACTCATCACCAGCATCAGCATGGCAAAAGTAAATAATGAAATAAAACTAAAGAAACGGCTATATCCAGGGTCGTTTTCCATATATTCAATGGTATATATATGAACCATCAATGAAACAAACGTCACTACCGACATCATTAATGCGGTCAGGTTGTCGACCATGAAACCAATATTTAAATCATACTGGCCAACAGTCATCCACCTAAATAGATTCTCATTAAACACGTAACCATGATAGGAAATGTATAGGGCGTACAGAGATAATAGAAAACTTCCTAACACCAAGACAATAGGAATTAAATGTGAGAATGCTTTTGGTAATTGACGGCCAAATAGACCAATAACGATTGATGCAATAAGAGGCATCATCGGGATTAAGGTGTACAGCTTCATTAACGTCATTCTTTTAACCTATTCACATCTGCTACATTAATCGATTTATAGTTTCTAAAAATCAAAATGATGATAGCTAAACCTATGGCTGACTCAGCTGCTGCAACAGTCAGAATAAAAAAAACAAAAATTTGGCCCGATAGATCACCGAGATAATGACTAAACGCAATAAAGTTTATATTTACTGCTAGCAACATTAATTCGATCGCCATAAGAATTAAAATAATATTCTTTCTATTTAAAAAAATCCCTAGAATGCTTATGGCAAATAGAATTCCTCCTAAAAATAGATAGTGAGACAAAGTAACCATTACTTCTTTTTCTCCGATTTCATTTTGACTACTCTGACTCGATCATTTCTGTTCACCTTAATTTGATCTTTAGGGTCGATCGCTTTATGCGATTTCTTGCCATACATAGTCAGCACAATAGCAGATATGATAGCGACCAATAAAATAACTGCCGCAACTTGAAATGGCAATAAATAATCCGTATACAAAACACTACCTATCGAGTGGGTATTGCTTTTCTCTAAAGGTATTCCAGCTGGATCTGAAGAGCTGAAAAACTTATCCGTTACCACTAAATAAATCTCAAAAATAAATAACAGGGCAATTAAGAGTGCAACCGGGAAATAACTCCAAAATCTTTGTCTAAGAGCTTCAATATTGATGTCCAACATCATCACAACAAATAGGAATAACACCATCACTGCACCAACATAGACCAACACCAACGCAATGGCTAAAAATTCTGCATGTAAAAGCAACCAGATTCCTGCTGCACTAAAAAATGCAAGGACTAATGAAAGAGCAGAATAAACAGGATTATTTGCAGTAATAACTCGCAAAGACGCTAAGACTAAAATGCTGCTAAAGAGATAGAAAAGATAGTCTGTGAAAATCATTAACGGTACTTCGCCTCTTGTTGACGGTCTTTGGCAATTTGTTTTTCATACTTTTTACCGACATCTAAAAGCATGTCTTTGGTGTAAAGCAAATCACCTCTCTCTTCTCCATGATATTCAAATATTCTCGTTTCGACGATTGAGTCTACTGGACATGACTCTTCACAAAAACCACAAAAGATACACTTAGTTAAATCAATATCATATCGAGTTGTTCTTCTCGAACTATCTTCCCTTAATTCAGATTCAATTGTGATTGCCATTGCGGGACACACTGCTTCACACAACTTACAAGCGATGCATCTTTCTTCACCATTCGGATAACGTCGCAACGCATGGAGACCTCTAAATCTAGGAGATTGAGGTGTTTTTTGTTCGGGATACTGGATCGTGACCTTCTTTGCAAAAAAATAACTTAAAGTTAATTTCATGCCTTTTAAAAGTTCGTAAAGGGATAGGCTTTTAGAAATATTTGAAATTAATTTTCTCATTAATGAAAGTATCCTGCATAACTGGTTTGCATCATAGCACCTACAAAAATAATCCATACCAAAGTGAGCGGGATAAACACCTTCCACCCAAGTCTCATTATTTGATCGTAACGGTAGCGAGGAAATGTCGCTCTCAACCATAAAAAGCAAAACAGCACAAAAGCTACCTTAATAATTAGCCAGAATATACCATCCGGGATAAACGAAACTGGTGACAACCAGCCCCCCAAAAACATAATCACAGCAAGGATACTGACCAGAATCATATTGGCATATTCTGCTAAAAAGAATAAAGCAAAAGCCATACCTGAATATTCAACATGAAAACCTGCTACGATTTCTGACTCACCCTCAGCAACATCAAATGGAGCTCGGTTGGTTTCTGCCACAGCGCTAATAAAATAAATAACAAACAATGGAAATAATGGCCAACAATACCATTGTGAGATACCCCCCTCTTGAGCTATTACGATATCTCCAAGATTTAGGCTATTGGCACACATCAACACCCCAACAAGGGTAAATCCCATCGCGATTTCGTATGACACGATTTGAGCTGCAGATCGTAAACTTCCTAGAAAGGCATACTTTGAGTTAGATGCCCATCCTGCAATAATGACTCCATAAACTGCAATTGATGTCATCGCTAATACATATAAAAGACCAGCATTGATGTCGGCTAATACCATTTCATAATCAAATGGAATGACCGCCCAGGCTGCTAGAGCGGGTGCAATTGATAACAATGGTGCAAGAAAAAATAAAAAGTTATTAGACTTTGATGGCAAGACGATTTCTTTAAACATCAACTTAAGGGCATCAGCGATGGGCTGGAGCAAACCAAAATAACCGACCCTGTTTGGTCCAATTCTAGATTGCATGAATCCAATCACCCTTCTTTCAAAGTAGGTAAGATAAGCGACAGAGATCATCACTGGAACAACAATTAAGATGATCTTAAAAAGATAGGATAAAGTTAACACAACGTCTGGACTAAAAAATTGTGAGAAAAAATCTTGCAATTACTTTTCACTCCTTAAGCGCTTGGTGTTTTGTAATGCTGTCGATCTTCTTACCAGCGCATCACTATTGTTGATATCTTTTAACCAAAAATCATTGGTATAAGGTTTCACTTGCTGATTGATTAAATTAAATCTTTTTAATTGATTCTTGGATAGTTTCTTAACAGCTTTTTCCTTAATCTCGCTGCATGATTCAAATGTAAAATCTGGACAGTCAATGAAGTTACCAAGAACGCGGAGTATTTTCCATAAGGGTTTAGATTCAAATTTTGGGCTTATGGTTTGACTAAAACTTTGTACTCGAGATTCAAGATTG
>JAYQUI010000043.1:0-9994 GCA_038147655.1 Nitrosomonadales bacterium | reverse complement strand
GAGATATTATTGATGGGATGAGGATACATGTTGAAATTAACATGCCTGTTTTGTTTCTGTGTATTTTTTCAATAATTTTTTTTGATGGCTTCTTTTTTTCATAGATCATATCAAGCGATTGCCCAAGAACCATTCCTTGCGAGCCAATTGATGAAGCCAATAAATTGATACACTTGAGTTTTAATTCAGGATCAATTTTTAATTTATTTGAGCTGAGTAATTCAAAGGCAAGTGACTGTAAGGCATCACCTACGAGTAGTGCTTGAGCTTCATCAAATTTTTTATGACAAGTAAGCTTTCCTCTTCTAAGGTCATCGTCATCCATGCAGGGAAGATCATCATGAACGAGAGAGTAGGCATGGATCATCTCAATGGATGCACCAAAGGTATTTAAAACATTCTTTGAAATACCGAAATGTTTTCCAAGTGTAAAGAGAAGGTATGCCCTTATTCTTTTTCCACCATTAGAAACGGCATACTTTATTGCCTTATGATTTACGTCATTGGACTTGGGTATTTGTAACGAGAGAAATTTATTAAAGTCAGATTTAAATGTTATAAATTTTTTACTCTGGTTCATTAAAATCTTCTAATTCATTCTTACTATTTAAAATTTGTACCTTTTTTTCAAAATTTTTTAAAGATGCTTGGGCTTGCTTAATTAACTTGATTCCTTTTTCATACGACTCAATCGTTTCTTCAAGCTTTAAGCTGCCGTCATCCATAGACTCCACTATGGACTCAAGCTCCTCTAGAATTTCATCAAAACCTTTATTTTTTTCAGACATCATGTTTCCTTTAAGAAAGATAGAAGGTCAACGACTTGGTCTTCAATAACCTCATGACCCATATTGTAACTCTTGGATACTAAATTGGAGAAATTTAACAAATCAAAAGTATTTTCAGATGTTTGAAAATTGATAATATCGTCATAGATGCCATGAATTTTAAGTATTGGTTTCCTAATCATTGTATTTTGATAATTAAATTTTGGGACAAAGCCAGAAAAGGAAACCACGCCACAAATTTTATAAATCGTTTTTAGACCATAAAAAATTGACAATGCAGCACCTTGAGAAAAACCGCCAATATATATTTTAGATGATGGATTGGTTTTTAATTTATCTTCTATGATCAAGTCTAACGCTTTTGATGATTCAATAAAGTCTTCTTCGTTCAAATCATCCAGGTTTAAGCTTTTCATATTAAACCATGCACGCATTTCAAAATTTTGATTAAGCGTTATTTTTCGATATGGTGCATTTGGGAGAATGATTTCATATTCCCTAAATAAGGGATTAGAAAAGAAAGGAGCGAAATCGTTAGAATCTGCGCCTAATCCATGTAACCAAATAAGTGTTTTATTAGACGCAGAACCAGAATTTATATGAAGCAATATTAAATAGCTTTATTTTGATTCAATAAATTTTTTCAATTCAGGTAATGCTGCATCCACCACTGCATTCATTGCATTTAAAGCGGATTCGTCATCTTGACCTTCTGGGATAGGAGGATTCAGTTTATAAACCCTGTAGAATCTTGCAGTCCACTGAACCTCAGACTCATTATCATTTCCTCCTTTTGCAACAGTAATATACATATTACAATCAGCAACTGGCACATCACCTTCTACAATTTCAAACTTAATTTTCATTAAGTCATCATCGATGCCTTTTAATCTTTCTAAGACCTTACCACCTTCTTTTAAAGTTAAAGTTCTAAATTTATCTTCACCTTTAACTTCGACTTTGATATCCGATACGAAAGGGAGCCATTTATTTGCATTATCAAAATCTTTCACCACTTCCCAAACTTTATCTGGGCTTGCAGCAATTTTTACAGATTTTTGCACCTTTTGAGGGGTCGGTCCATGAGCAAAGATAGTGAATGCGAATAAAAGTGATGTGATAAGTAATACTATTTTCTTCATTGATAATCCTTAACATTTTTCAAAACAAACACCATATTACTATATTACAGATTACTTTTAATTATTTTGTCCAAATAAAATTTCCAAAAGAGCGACTTTCTCTTCCGGTAGGAATATTCTTTATTATTTCTAGACTATCTAAATCGAATACGCTGATGGAATTTGACCCCCAATTTGTAACAATTAATTGATTATTTAGTGAATCAATGCCAAGATTTTCAGGAACTTCTCCTGTTCTGAGTGTTTTTTGTATTGAAAAGTCAGATTTATTTATCACACTTACCGAGTCATCTTGAGTGTTTGTTACAAACAGGTACTGATCAGAAGAAATAATGTTATAGGGATGATCCCCAACATTAAATTTAAATGAATCAAAAGTGTTTAAGTCTATCTTTGAAACATCGTTGGAGTAAACATTCACAGAGAATATATAGTCATCGGATAAGAAAATTCCAAAGGGATGGTCACCAACCTCAACAGTTTGAACAACTTTGTTGTCTTGAATAATTGTTAACAAATTCTCATCTCTATTAGAGACAATAATCAGGTCTCTTTTTTTGTCATAGATGATTCCTGATGGGGTTAAACCAACTGGGATCATACCGACTCGTTCCCATGAATTGGTATCATAGTAATACAACTTATTTTCATACCATGAGGATATGTAAAGTAAATCTTTGTCCTCAATAAAAACAATTCCTAATGGCGTAAAACCTAAATTTACATTATCAATAATCTTTAGGCTATCTAAATCTATTAACTCTAAGGATTCATTTTTTGTGTTAGAAATTATTGCTAAGTTATTTTTGATAATCTCAACTGCTAACGGCCCAGGCTTTGTATGTATTTTTTTTATGACATTTAATTTTTGTAAATCAACAATGGATACCGTATCCTCACCTTGGTTAGTAATTATAGCAAAGGATTGTTGTTGACAGCCCTGAAAGATAACAAGTGATATTAAAAGAATAAAAAGTTTCAAAAAATTATTTATCAATGTCGATTAGTATGAAAAAATTAGATAATAAAATTTACATTTAAAGTTTAACAATGATTGATCAAGATGGATATAGGCCGAATGTGGCTTCAGTAATTATTAATAAAGATAATAAAATTCTCTGGGCCAAGAGGGTTAATGAAGATAATTGGCAATTTCCTCAAGGGGGTATTCAGAAAGGTGAGACCCCAGAGCAAGCCATGTATCGTGAGGTATATGAGGAAGTTGGCCTGAAAAAAAATAGTTTTGAGATACTGGGAAGATCTGCTGATTGGTTAAAATACGACGTTCCAGAGAGGTTTGTAAAAACCTATTGGCAGGGAAGGTATAAAGGACAAAAACAAATTTGGTTTTTACTAAAATTTATTGGATCTGATGATTTAATTAATTTGAACCTGCATGACTCACCTGAATTCGATGATTGGAAATGGGAAAATTTTTGGTATCCCCTTCAGGATGTAGTAAATTTTAAAAAAGAAGTATATTCGGCTGCTTTAAATGAATTGTGGCAATTTGTTGAAGCTAAAGATTAAATTTCTGCAAGAATGTCCACAGAATTTTTTACTTTTTGCCCCAGCTTTACTTTTACTTTAGAGTTTATTGGGATGTAGTGGTCCACTCTTGACCCAAATCGAATAAAACCATATCGATCACCTTGTTTTAATTCTGATCCTTCGTTTGCATAACATAAGATTCTTCGAGCAATTAAACCAGCTATTTGAACGGAGGTAATAATTTGATTATTAGGTGTTTTGATAGTAATGGCACAATGCTCATTTTCACTTGATGCTTTATCAAGAGCAGCGTTAAGAAATTTTCCAGGCTTGTAAATTTTATTGATTACTTTTCCTGAAATTGGAGCCTTATTTGAATGTACATTAAAAACATTCATGAACACGCTAACCTTTATCGCTTCTCTTTTATTATAAGGATCATTTGTTTTTTCAATAGCAATCACTCTCCCGTCTGCTGCAGATACAACTTCGTTTGATTTCGCAACAATTTTTCTTTGTGGATCTCTAAAAAATTGAATTACGAATAAACAAATTATTCCCGTAAAACAAATAGCTACTGAATTAATAAAATAAATTGAAATTAAAAATAAAAAAACAGTGAGGGCAATAAACGGCCAACCCTCACGAGCAAGAATGGGATAATTTTTGTTCATTAGTTTTTAGATTGATCAACTAATTTATTTTTCGCAATCCAAGGCATCATTGATCTCAATTGAGATCCAACTTTTTCAATTTGATGATCGCTGTTTTCTTTTCTATGGATTGTCATTTCAGGGTAACCATCATTACCTTCATCAATGAAACGTTTGGCATAAGCACCATTTTGAATATTTTCTAATGCTTTTTTCATTGCTTTTTTAGATTCAGCATTGATGACTTCTTTGCCAGTGACATATTCTCCAAATTCTGCATTATTAGAAATTGAATAATTCATATTGGCAATTCCACCTTCATACATTAAATCAACGATTAGCTTCAATTCATGTAAGCACTCAAAGTAGGCCATCTCAGGAGCATAACCGGCTTCTGTTAAGGTTTCGAAACCAGCTTTTACAAGCTCAACTGCTCCACCACATAGAACTGCTTGTTCACCAAATAAGTCGGTTTCAGTTTCTTCCCTAAAGTCTGTTTCAATCACACCACCTTTAGTTCCTCCATTAGCCATAGCGTAAGAAAGTGCTTTATCTTTAGCCTGTCCAGATTTATCTTGATAAACAGCAATCAGTGTAGGAACACCTCCACCTTTAAGAAATTCTGATCTTACTGTGTGTCCAGGACCTTTTGGAGCAATCATGATTACATCAACATCATCTTTAGGTGCAATAAATTTATAGTGCACATTAAAACCGTGTGCAAAAGCCAGTGTTGCATTCGGTTTTAAGTTTGGTTCAATTTGTTCCTTATAGATAGTTGCCATAGTTTCATCAGGAATAAGGAGCATTACGATATCAGCATCTTTAACAGAATCTGCAACTTCTTTTACTGTATGACCTGCATTTTCAGCTTTAGCCCATGACGATCCATCTTTTCTAAGACCAATTGTGACGTTAACACCTGAGTCTTTAAGATTGGCAGCATGAGCATGGCCTTGTGAGCCGTAACCGACAATAGTTACATTTAAATTTTTTATGATGTTTAAATCAGCATCTTGATCGTAATAAACTTTCATTTTCTTATCCTAAATTAAATTTTCAGTATTCTATCACCTCTACCAATTCCTGATGCTCCAGTTCTAACAGTTTCAACAATTGCTGATTTGTCTAAACTATCAAGATAAGCATCTAATTTAGTAGATGATCCAGTAATTTCGATTGTAAATGTATTATCAGAGACATCGATAATCCTTCCTCTGAAAATATCACTAATTCTTTTCATTTCATCACGGTATTGGTGACTTGCTTTCACCTTTACAAGCATTAATTCTCTTTCAATATGTTTTCCGTCATTTAAATCTAAAACTTTGACAACATCAATTAATTTATTCAGTTGTTTAATTATTTGTTCAATAATTTCATCGGAACCCGAAGTGACAATAGTCATTCTTGATAAAGAGGAATCTTCAGTGGGAGCTACCGTTAAAGACTCAATATTATAGCCTCTAGCTGAGAAAAGTCCGGCAACTCTGGATAGCGCACCAGCTTCGTTTTCCATTAGTAAAGAAATGATATGTCGCATTATAAGTCCTCAGATAGGATCATCTGAGACAATCCTTTGCCATTTGGTACCATAGGATAAACATTTTCCGTTTGGTCAGTAAGGAAGTCTAGAAAAACCAAACGTTCTTTATTTTTCTTAGAGAATGCTTCTTTCAGAGCATCAGTAACCTCTGAAGGCTTTTCGATCTGTAAACCTATGTGTCCATATGATTCAGCTAGTTTTACAAAATCAGGAAGGGCGTCCATGTATGACTCTGCATAACGATTTCCATAGAAAAATTCCTGCCATTGTCTGACCATACCCATATATCTGTTATTCAAATTAATAATTTTTACTGGCAAATGAAACTGTTTGCAGGTAGATAGTTCTTGAATACACATTTGAATTGATGCTTCACCCGTTATACAAGCAACTTGAGCTTCAGGGTGGGCCAATTGTGCTCCCATGGCGTAGGGAAGCCCAACGCCCATTGTTCCTAGACCACCTGAGTTAAGCCATCTGCGGGGTTTGTTGAAAGGATAGTATTGAGCAGCCCACATTTGGTGTTGACCTACATCTGATGTAATAAATGCATCACCATTGGTAACCTTATGAAGTTCTTCCACTACATACTGAGGTTTAATAACTTCGTCACTGTTTTTGTAAGAGAGTGATTTTTTAGCTTTCCATTCATCAATCGTTTTCATCCAATCAGATTGGATCTTTTTATCATGGTTTTTTTCTAATGTTGAGTAAATCTCGTTCATATCCTCAAGAACGCTTTTGACATTACCAACGATTGGAACATCAATTTTAACTCTTTTGGATATTGATGCTGGATCGATATCAATATGAATAATTTTTCTTGGTTTTGATAAAAAATGGTCTGGGTTTCCAATAACTCGATCATCAAATCTTGAACCAATGGCAATTAATACATCACACTCTTGCATGGCCATGTTTGCTTCATAAGTTCCATGCATACCAAGCATGCCCAAGAATTGGTTTTCATTGGCAGGAAACCCACCCAAGCCCATTAAAGTACTTGTAATTGGAAATCCTAATTTTTTAATAAGTTTGGTTAATTCTTCAGAAGCATCTCCTAAAACTACTCCTCCGCCAGTGTAAACCATCGGTTTTTTTGATGAAATCAATAATTCGAGTGCTTTAGTAATTTGACCCTGATGGCCTTTTTCAACTGGGTGATATGATCTTAATTCAATTTCAGATGGATACTCAAAGACGGATTCTTCAGCAGTGATGTCTTTAGGAATATCAACTACAACTGGACCAGGCCTTCCGGATCTAGCGATGTGAAAAGCTTTTTTAATTGTTGGTGCAATATCTTCAATTTTTTTGACTAAAAAATTATGTTTTACACAGGGTCTTGTAATTCCAACCGTGTCACATTCTTGAAAAGCATCTTGGCCAATCGCATGAGTTGGAACCTGACCTGAAATGATAACCATAGGAATTGAATCCATGTGGGCTGTGGCAATACCTGTTACAGCATTAGTGGCACCCGGACCAGATGTGACGAGAGCTACCCCCACCTTTCCTGTTGATCTGGAGTAAGCATCAGCTGCATGCACAGCGGCTTGCTCATGACGAACTAGTACGTGTTTGAATTTTTTTAATTGGAAAATGGCGTCGTAAATATTTAGAACTGCACCACCTG
The DNA here is from genome assembly GCA_038147655.1 of Nitrosomonadales bacterium. Classification (GTDB taxonomy): domain Bacteria; phylum Pseudomonadota; class Gammaproteobacteria; order Burkholderiales; family Methylophilaceae; genus BACL14. The sequence goes on along the minus strand of JAYQUI010000043.1, from coordinate 2,738 downwards.
GATAACCAAAGACAAATTCTGTGTTTTCTTTATGCAAGGAGTGAATAACAATTTCAGCTCCGGTAAACTTTTTTGCGCTCATGTTATGTTTTTAAACCAAACCGCTAAAATAACCTATTTGCATAGGTTTGGTCAAGTGGAACGTGATTTTTTATCTTCAATTAACATTGAAAAATCAATAGCTTGAATGTTTTTTGTCAAAGATCCAATTGATATTCTTAATTTACCTAATTTAGCAATTTTTAGTACGGTTTTTTGAGTCACATTTCCAGAAACTTCAAGAATAGTATTTTTATTTGCCATATCAATAGCTTTTTTAATGTTTGAATTAGAAAAGTTGTCCAAAAGTATATTTTTTACAGAGTATTTAAGGGCAATTTTTAGTTGATTTAAGTTTTCAACCTCAATTTGAATTGAGTTTGTGAGATTTTTTGCTTTAATTTTGTTTAGCAATGTTTCAAAAGTGCCATTTGCTGAAAAATGATTTTCTTTAAAAAGAGCCATATCAAACAGCCCCAGTCTCTGATTTCTACCTCCTCCAACTTTTACTGCATATTTTTGTGAAAACCTTATCCCAGGTATAGTTTTTCGAGTGTCGTAAATTTGTGATTCAGTCTTTTTAATGATATTTACAAATTGACTGGTCAATGTTGCTGTTCCAGAAAGAGTTTGAATAAAATTAAGACACACTCTTTCAATGGATAAAATTTCTCGAGTAGATCCATTTATTTCACAAATGCAATGACCTTTTTGAATAAAGTCACCATCTTTCACCTGCCATTTTATTTTTAAACTTTTTTGCTTTTTAACAATTTTATCAAGCCATGCTTTCCCGCAAAAAATGGCATTTTCATTACAAAAAATTTTAGCTGTACTTAACGAATTTTTTTCAATAAAGTTGGAAGTGAGGTCACCTTTGCCAATATCCTCTTTCAAAGCAATGAGAATATTACGATTAATTTCATTTTCAAGTAATGTTTTAAAAGAAATATTCATAAAAATTATTGAAAACTATTAAATCCAGATTTAATCACAGCGCCACCAAGACAAACATTGCTGTCATAAAAAACAATATATTGACCTGGGGTTACGGCCCATTGTTTTTGACCAAAAAAGGAAACCAATCTATCTGAATTAATTTCATTGATTTGGCATGCAGCGTCAGGCTGCCTGTATCTTATTTTTGCACCAATGACACTTTGTATTGGAAACGAATTCGAAATGGTGTGAATTTCTTGAGCCTCTATTGCATCGTGATATAAAGCTGGGTGGTTTTTTCCTTGAGCAACAATTAACTGATTTTCTTTCATATCTTTTTTGGCAACAAACCACGGCTCACCACTTCCAGAAGATGTTCCGCCAATTCCTAAACCTTGTCTTTGTCCAACAGTGTAAAAAGTAAGACCGTTATGCTTTCCAATATTTTTCCCATCAACTGTGACAATGTCGCCTGGATTTTTTGGTATAAATTGATTTAAAAATTCCGCAAAAGGCCTTTCTCCGATAAAACAAATCCCTGTTGAGTCTTTTCTGTCATGGTTGTGTAAATTATTCTCTTTAGCAATTTTTCTGACATCTGATTTTAATATTTTTCCTAAAGGAAAAATTGACTTGGATAACTGTTGTTGGTTAAGTTTATGTAAAAAGTAACTTTGATCTTTTGTAGAGTCCATCCCTTTCAAAAGATAAAACAAACCATCTTTTTCAACAACATCAGCATAATGCCCGGTTGCAATATAATCAGCACCCAGTTGCATTGCATGATTTAAAAAAGCCTCGAACTTAATTTCTGAGTTACACAGAATATCAGGGTTTGGAGTGAAGCCCTTTTTTAAACTATCTATAAAAAGATTAAATACTTTTTCTTTATATTCTTTTGCAAAATTAACAATTTCAATGTCGATACCAATTTTCTCAGCAACACTTATGGCATCAATTAAGTCTTGCTTACTAGAACAATACTCATCGTCATCATCAGCTTCCCAGTTTTTCATAAACAAGCCACGTACATTATGTCCCTGTTGTTTTAGAATATGAGCAGTAACTGCAGAATCAACCCCTCCAGATAAACCAACAATAATGTTCTTTTTTTTCATCGATTAACTTTTATTTTCTTGATTTATTTCAAGCGCTCTGCTGTATGCATTTTTTACTGCTTGATTAAAGATTTCTTTTAAATTTCTCTCATCAAATGTTTTTATTGCAGCCTCTGTTGTACCGCCTTTAGATGAAACGTTTTCTATTAACTTATCAAGATCATCAAGATTTTTTTTAGCAGTAGCACATGCGCCTGCAAATGTTTCATAAACCAGCTTCTTGGATTCTTCTAATGGAAGGCCAATCTTATTCGCTGCTTCAATAAATGATTGCATTAAGTAAAAAACATATGCTGGACCACTTCCTGAGACAGCAGTCGATTGATCGATCATTGATTCATCATCAAAAACAATATTATGACCAATGCTAGAAAATATGCTGTCAATAATTTTTCTATCCTCATTTTCAATGAGCGCATCAAAAAATATAGCGTTAATACTTTTGCCCTCAAATGCATTTAAATTAGGCATAACCCTAACTAGCTTTTGGTGTCCGTTAAGATGGTTCTTTATTGTGTTTAGTCCTATACCTGCTGCGATACTAATTACAACGGATTCATTTACATTAAGGTTTTTACACGCTAAATCTATATCTTTAGGCTTAACAGATAAGATAACAATATCGGTTTGAAGATGATCTAG
>JAYQUI010000042.1:0-10177 GCA_038147655.1 Nitrosomonadales bacterium | reverse complement strand
GCGTAAAGCTAATTAATAGCAAATAAGAGAAGAAATTATTGAAATAATCTATTTTTTGTTTCAATGAGAATGGAGTTTTCAGGGAATTTCTCAAGAGAACCTTGCCATACTGACATTGCTTCATTTTCTTTACCTTGCTTCCATAATACTTCACCTAAATGCGCAGCAATTTCAGGATCCTCCTGAATAGCATATGCTTTCGTAATTAATTCATAAGCGATATCATAGTTTCCAAGTCTGTAGTGAACCCACCCCATGCTATCAAGGATATAGTGATTTTGCGGTTCAATAGATAAAGCTATTTCGATATATTTTTTAGCATCATCTAGCTTAACATTTCTATCAGCATAAGAATAACCCAGAGCATTATAAGCAATTGCATAATCTGGTTTTAGAGATATTGCTTTTTTTAAATTGGCTTCCATTGCATCATAGTCTTTGTTTTTTTCATAAAGTAAGCCGAAGTCAAAATAGAATTCTGCAGAATCTGTATACTTTTCTTCTTCACTAAGCATCAAGTTAATGGCTTTTTGGTACTGGTTGTTGTTATACCAAAAAGATGTTTTTAGCTGTAAAAATTTCAACTTTTCTTGTCTGTCGAGTGATTTATACTGATCGAGATACTCAATAGCTTGGTCGATACCTTTTTCAACCCTTATAGCTTGTGCAGCAAAAATTCTTGAGTCAACAAATAAAGGTCCAGTGCTGATCTTCTCAACAAGGTTGATGACTTTATCAATATTCTGTCTTTGCGCATAAATTCTAGCTAGATACATATTGACTTGATCTGGATTGTAGTATTTTCTTTCTAAGCTTTGGTTAAGAAACTGTTCAGCCATGATGTCATCGCCTGTTTCAAGAGCTAGAAGCGCGACAGTAAAACTGATTTCAGCTGAAGCTAGAGGACTATTCACCAACCTTTCAAAATGTTTTTTTGCGGCTGGGTATTGTTCTGTTTGAACAAGAGCCTTTGCAAGTTCAAGCCTCACTGTATTAGATTTTGGATTATTTTTTACAAATTTTTGGTATGTTTCAATTGCCTTCATTGGATCTTCATCAAACTCAATTGAACCAATGAACAAGGTGCTGGTTTCCCAGTTTGGGTTGAGTTTATTAATCGTTGCTAATTCTTTATCACGAATGGTGATGTTTCCTGCCATGTGAGCTGTGTGAGCGACTGCAAAATGAGCTTCTACCATTTTGGCATATGGCTTAGCAATATCAATAATGAATCTTAGAGCATTGCTTTTATTTTCAACTCTCGTAAGGATATTATTTAGATATAAAAAACCATCACCCTTAGAATCTTCACTTTCAAGTATTTCTTTAACAAGCGGTTTGGCTTTTGATAAGTTGCCACTGGCTATGTACATTTCTGCTAACACTTTTTTTGCATCTCTTGATTCTGGATCGAGCTTACTCCATATATCTGCGGCATCTAGGGCTAATCTTCCGTTTCGAACCATGCCGCCCAGTTGCGCAGCGCTTTGGGCAAAGCCAGTATTTTTTGTTAACTTAGCTAAATCGAGATAAAGATGACCTGCCGAATTTATGTCATTTCGCTGGATCGCAAGTTCAGCGAGCAAAAATTTGTAGACAAATTCAGCATTTGCTTCAGTAATTTGAGCTGGAAGATCTGGATTGAATTCTTCAAGCTGTTCTTCAGATATTCCTAATGCAGGAATAATTAATATTAAAAAAGTAATTAATAGTTTGTTTATGTATTTCATGTAAATCCAAGTTTATTTCATTGAAAGATTACTATCAATAGAAATGACTATTGAATTAGAATATAATTCAGCATATTTTTAAAAAATACATAAACTTTTTTGACAATTACCTTGTCATTTAAGCTGAATTAGAATTAATAGAAATTATGGCTACTACATTAAAAGCATTAGGATTAACGAGATTATTTGGCCCAAATAAAGCGGTCAATAATGTTTCATTTGAATTGTCAAAAGGTGAGGTGTTGGGCTTCTTGGGTCCAAATGGCGCTGGTAAATCTACTACCATGCGGATGCTTACCGGTAACTTAGCTCCAACAGAAGGTCAGGTTGAAATTTGTGGCATCAATATTATTGAAGAACCAAAACTAGCCAAAGCAAATATTGGTTACCTTCCAGAGATGAGACCACTTTATAAAGAATTTAGAGTAAACGAATTTTTGAGAATAGCCGCAAAGTTGCACAACATTCCAGCTAAAAATATTAATTCATCTATCGACATTGCCATGGAAAAATGTGGTCTAACTCATATGAGTAATCGTTTGATTGAAAATTTATCAAATGGATATCAACAGCGAGTAGGTATTGCTCAAGCTATTATTCACAATCCAGAAATTGTGATTCTGGATGAACCAACCGTTGGATTGGATCCAATCCAGATTAGAGAAATTAGAAAACTGATCAAAGAAATCGGTAAAGAACATAGTGTTATTTTATCTACACACATCCTTCCTGAAGTTGAGATTGTGTGTGATCGAGTTCAAATTATTGATAAAGGAAATTTGGTATTTCATGGATCAATTGATGATTTGAAACAACAAAGAAGAGGAAATAAATTATTAGTTGGCTTTAAAAAGACGCCAACCTTAAAGAAATTACAGTCTTTGTTCGATATAGTAAAAATAGAAAAACAGGAAGACTTACTTCATGTTATTCAATTTAAAAATCTAGATTTTGATATGGAGAAGTTTATTCAGGTGTGTGTTAAAGAAAAGCTAGGTTTATTTCAAGTTTCTCCTCATATTACAAGTCTTGAGGATACATTTGTACAATTAACTAATAAGTAAAAATATGAAGATGATTATAAATATTGCCTCTAAGGAGATTAAAAGTTTTTTCGTGACCCCAATGGGTTGGATAATATTGGCTTTAATAACTGCAGCTTTTGGCACCTACTACCTTGAAGGAGTTAATAGTTATTTTGAAGTTATGTCTGGAGCAATTCGACCTGCGGAAAGAGTTGGAGTGACTATTTATGTCGGTCAAACAGTTTATGGCGCAGCTTTTTTTCTTATGTTATTTGCCGTTCCACTGATGTCAATGAGACTAATTAGTGAAGAAAGACGGCAGCAAACTCTACCATTTTTATTTTCCGCACCAGTTTCTATAGTTGAGATTGTCCTAGGAAAATTTTTTGGACTGTTTGCTTTTTTAGCTTTCATGGTTGTTTACATATTTTTAATGCTTTCTACCTTAAATATATGGGCAGACATTGATTTTGGTTATCTCTTCTCTAATACATTTGGGTTGTTACTTCTTGTCGGAAGTTTTGCAGCCATTGGTATATATTTCTCAAGTCTGACCAGTCAACCAATAATCGCTGCAATTTTAAGTTTTATTTTTGCATTTTTACTTTTAGGTTTGGAAAGCTACTTTGCTAGTCAGCCTAATCATTGGTTTCATCATGTTTCATTGTTAAAACATTTCCAGACTTTTTCCAGAGGGGTGATCAGTTCAAAGGATATTATTTATTTCGTACTCTTTATCTCAACTTTCATAGTTTTAACAATTCGCCGTTTAGATGCAGATAGGTTGAGAGGTTAATGAAAAATACAAAAAATATTAGACAAAGGTTACAACTTCTACTTCAAAATTGGGTGTTTGTTGTTCTATTCATCATTCTTGTTTTGCTGCTTGGTTTTATTTCTAATCAGTATGAATTTTCAAAAGACATTACCCAAGCCAATAGAAATACTTTGACTGAGGGAAGTATTGGCGTTCTAAAAGAAATGGATGGCCCAATTAATCTTACAGTCTTTGCGACCAAAGATGATGTCAATAAAGGTGATAAATTTCGACAAGGAATTATTAATTTTATTGCTCGCTATCAGCGCTCAAAACCTGACATCAATATCAAGTTTATTAGCCCAGTTGAGGAGCCAAAATTGGCTCAGGACATGGGTATCCGTGTTGATGGTGAGGTCGTTGTTGAATATAACAAAAGAACAGAACACATTACCCCACCTTTTGCTGAACAAGAGCTAACGAACTTGTTAGTTAGACTGACAAGAACCAATGAAAAGCCAATCATGTATTTGGACGGACATGGAGAAAAAAATCTTCTGGGTTTAAAAAATTCAGATTTAGGTGAGTTTGGTAAACAATTAGAAAATAAAGGATTTAAATTTTCTAACCCTGATTTAACTGTATTACCATCAGTGCCTGAAGAAGGGTCAATGCTAGTGATTGCCAGCCCGAAAAAAGATGTTTCTGATCTTGAGGCCAAAAAAATTGTGAAATTTCTTGAGTCAGGCGGTAATCTTTTGTGGCTTTTAGATGATAGTAACTTTAAAGGTCTTGACGAGGTTGCACAATATATTGGCCTGACAGTATTGGATGGGAAGATTTACGATCCAAGTTCTGAGCAGTACGGCTCAACTCCAGGTTTGACTTTCGCTCTTCGCTACGGTGACCATCCGATAACAAGAAATTTTATGTTAAGAACACTGTTTTCAAATCCGAAGGCCTTAAACGCTAAGGGTACTTACGAAAACGGATGGGAAGTTACTGAATTAGTAGACGTTGCAGCCGGGGGATGGCTTGAACGTGGCAATGAAACTAAGCCTACCTTTGAAGAAGATCAGGATCAATCTGGACCTATTAATATAGCGGTAGCATTAAAGCGTGAATATGGCGAAGTCGGTCAGCGAGTGGTTGTTGTAGGTAATTCCGAGTTTTTATCTAATGCTTTTATTACGTCGGGTGGTAACTTAGACCTAGGCGTCAATTTGGTGAACTGGCTTAGCGGCGATGATAAATTAATCAACATTCAACCTATGCCACTTAAAGATGTAAATGTTACAATTCCTGAAACACGAACATCATTTGTACTAGCTTGGACTATTTTCCATAGCTTTCAATATTTTATTCCTGTTGGATTATTTATTGGAGGTATTTGGTTGTGGCTCAGAAGAAGAAAGAGATAATCTAATTTCATATGAATAAAAGATGGTTACCAATCATAATCCTCATTTTAGTCATTGCACCTTTGGCGTGGTTTTCTTTAAGTTTTAAGAATCAAGAGATAACAGATAGCAGTTATGAAGTATCTAATTTAAAGTTATCTGAATTTGATGAGATTTTTATCGACTTTCCGTCTAAGGCTGCCACATCTTTTAAAAAAATTAATGGGTATTGGTACCAAACTAAACCTTATCAAACCAGAGCAGATCAAAATATTGTGTATCGATTGTTATCAATTTTGGCTGCGAAATCAAAAGAAAAACTTGAATCATTACAAATTGAAAAATATGGTTTAGATAAACCTAAACTTAAAATGACATTTAGTAATGAAAATCAAAAAGAAGTCTTTTCATTTGGCACTTATAACCCAGTGACAGAGCAACAGTATGTGCTGTATGACAATAGTGTTTATATCTTGGATGGCATTTTCTCAGAAATGGCTAGCTATCTACCTGTGGAAATAATTGATAAAAAACCATTAGCACCCTTTGAAAAAGTCATGAAATTTGACTTCTCTAGACTTGAGCAATTGCAAGAAAATTATTTGCGCGTTGAAATAGACGATATGGGAAAAATTAAGGCTGACGGTAAAAAAATAGACTTTGATGAGATGCAGCTTGCAGAATGGTTTACTGAAAATTGGTTGAAAGCGGTATCAACCTCAGTTGAACCTTATAAATTTGATGCAAGAATTGGATACAAGAGTTTTGATGTCTATTTGGATGATAAGGCAAAAATAACTTTTTATCGTATTCAGGAGTCTCCAGAGTTATTATTATTTAGAAAAGATGAAGGTCTGTTGTATCACTTTCCCCAAGATAGTGGATTTACGATGCTCAATCCGAATGTTTCCCGACAAGATTAGTTGTGCCTGAGCTTCCTGAAGTTGAAACCACGGTCCGTGGAATAAAATCAATAGAGTCATCTGTCATTGAAAAGATTGAGGTGTTCAATCCAAGTTTGAGATGGCCTGTATCGAACGAATTACCTAGCTTTTTAAGTAGTAAAAAAATATTAAGCGTCTACCGTCGAGCAAAGTATATTATTATTAAGTGCTCAAATGCATACCTCATCATTCATTTGGGCATGACTGGTAAATTAGTATTTGCAAAATCGAGTGACACCTTAAAGAAGCATGATCATATTCAAATAACATTTACCAATAATGACCAAGTCATCCGTTATAACGACCCGAGGAGATTTGGATCTGCTCATTTAGTCAAAGATAAACTTGAAGATTTTAGACTACTGGCTAATCTAGGCTTAGAGCCGTTGGCAGCTGAATTTGATGGAAATTATCTTTTTATCAAAGCTCGAAAGAGAAATGTACCCATAAAAACCTTTATCATGAATCATCATATAGTTGTCGGTGTTGGAAATATCTATGCCAGCGAGGCATTATTCTTATCAGGAATCAGACCGTTGGTTCCAGCGTGTAAGGTTACAAGGAAAAAAATGGAAATATTAGTAAAAAATATTAAACATGTTTTATCGATAGCCATTGAAAAAGGTGGATCAACCATCAGTGATTTTATGAACACAAAAGGGGAGCAGGGTTACTTTCAAATTGACCATCAAGTTTACAATCGTGAAGGCCAGCCATGCAATAAATGTGGCGCTAAGATTAAAAAAATTATTATCGGCCAGAGATCAAGTTTTTTTTGCAGCACCTGCCAAAGTTAATTTCTGAGTCATTAAAGAAACCACTACCATTGACACCATGCTCACAAATAATCCAATTAACTGAGCGGGTATTAATGCATCTTCACCATATATAATTTCAAAGTAGACCCATGTTGCAATCCCAAAGCAAATGGACGCCAATGCGCCATGATGATTGGCCTTTTTCCAAAAAATGCCAAAGATCAGAGGGGTAAATGCTCCAGCTAAAGTAACTTTATAAGCAGACTCTACCATTTGAAAAATAGACAAATCTGAAGCTAGCGCATAATTCAATACCACAAAAGAGAATACGACCAAACATATTCTCATCACTTTAAGAAATTCTTTATCTGTTATTCCAGGTCTTAAGGGTTTAATAACATTTTCGGCAAAAGTAACAGAGGGAGCTAAGAGTGTTGCAGATGAGCAACTCATAATCGCCGATATAACCGCTCCAAAAAATATTATTTGAGCGATTGGTGGAGTGTATTTAATAATGAATTCAGGTAGTACGTATTGGGAATCAAATTCAATAATTGTCTGAAAATACACTGGATCTATTATTGTTGCTGAATAAGCGATAAACATGGGAACAAAAGTAAAAGCGAAATAAATTGATGCGCCAAAAATAGACCCCCAGAATGCAATCTTAGCTGTCTTGGCAGAAGTTATTCTTTGAAACACATCTTGTTGGGGGATGGAGCCAAGCATTAATGTGACCCACACCCCAAAAAAGGAAATCCATGTAAAAAGATTTCCCTTAGGCCAAAAATCGAATTTGTTATTTTCTCTGGCATGATCAATTACATTCATCACTCCACCGGACATGTCAGATACGATATAGCTTATAAAGAGTAGCCCAGAAATAATAACCAACATTTGAATAAAATCGAGAATAGCAACTGATAACATGCCACCAAGGGTGGTGTATGAAACGACGATTAAAGTCCCAATAATCATACCTACTTCTTCAGAGACTTGATGATCACTTAAGACATTAATTATTAAGCCTAATGCCTTAATTTGAGCAGCCACCCAGCCTAGATATGAAATCAAAATAGCAATAGAGGTAATGACTTCGATTTTACGATCATATCTTTTGCGATAAAAATCACCGAGGGTTATAAAATTGAGGTGGTATAAATATTTTGAGAATAGAAAACCTGCAATTATTAGACACAAGCTAGCCCCAAAGGGGTCGGCAACCAACCCATGCAGTCCTTCATTCACAAATGTAGAAGAAACACCAAAGATGGCTTCAGCACCAAACCATGTGGCAAACACGGTTGCAATGACAACAGGTAAGGGTAAATGCCTTCCTGCGATGGCAAAATCTCTCGTATTTTTAACTTTCGTTGATACGTAAAATCCGATACCTACAGATGTAAGTATATAAATACAGACAAAGGTGAGAAGCATACTTTCGTGGTTTATTTATTAAAAAAGAAAAATAATAATAAATAATTGAATGCACATCAATATAAAAAAAACAGCAATGATCCATTTCAAATAATTATTATTTTTTTTATGACGCGCATTTGAGAGCTTTTGTTTTGCTAATTGATTCGATAAATCAACTTGTTGATTTTTAAGCTCCTCGTAGTGTGGTAAATTTTTAATTATATTGAGCCATTTTGGAAAATCTTTCTTTAACGATTTAACAAAGTGTTTAATACCCAGCTGCTCTTTAAGCCACTTTTCTAAAAAAGGTCTAGCTGTTTTCCATAGGTCTAAATCTGGATTCAACTCTCTGCCAAGACCTTCAACATTTAATAAGGTTTTCTGTAGCATTGTGAGCTGAGGTTGTATTTCCATATTAAATTGTCTTGAAGTTTGAAAAAGACGAATAAGTAATTTACCGAAAGATATTTCTTTAAGAGGTTTATTAAATATGGGTTCACAAACAGCTCTTATCGCATTCTCAAATTCATCTACTGAAGTGTCTGATGGCACCCAATTGGAATCTAAATGAGCTTGAGCTACTCCTCGGTAATCGCGATTAAAGAAACAGACAAAGTTTTTAGCTAAATAATATTTATCTTCCTCGTTAAGGGTTCCCATAATTCCAAAATCCATTGCCACATATCGCCCATCTTTGGCAACTTGAATATTTCCTGGATGCATGTCGGCATGAAAAAATCCATCTCTAAAGACTTGTGTAAAGAAAATGGTGACCCCATTTTCTGAGAGTTTGATGAGATCTATTTTATTTTTCTTCAATACTTCGACCTGTGAGATCGGAATACCATCCATCGCTTCCATTACCATTACTTTTTCATGACAGAAATCCCAATACACTTTGGGCACAATTAATAATTTTTTATCTTTAAAGTTTTCTCCCAAGTGTTCACAATGACCAGCCTCTAGAAGGAGATTTAATTCAGATTTTGTGTGTTTCTCAAATTCATTCACCACCTCAACTGGCTTTAAACGTTTTCCTTCAGACCATAGAATTTTTAATAATCCAGCAATCCATTTAAGGAGTTTGATATTATTTCTAACTTGCTTCTCTATATTTGGCCTTAAGATTTTAATGGCTACTTTTGAACCATCTATTAATTCACCAAGATATACTTGAGCAACAGACGCGCTGGCAACAGGTTGATCTGAAATATACCTAAATATTTTTTCATATCCTTCCGGATATGCCTCATTAAGAATTATTTTTGTTTCTTTAAAAGTAAAAGGTGGTACTTTATCCTGAAGTTTTGCTAGCTCATTAGCAATATCAGTAGGTAACAAATCTCGTCTTGTAGATAACATTTGTCCAAATTTTACAAATATTGGCCCTGCTACCTCAAGAGCTCTTCTTAAGTTTTCAGATTTAGCTCCACATTTGAAAATTCTGAATGGGAAAAGCAAGTAGGAAAGAAATCTCACATAAATATTAGAATTAAAAAATAAATCTAATTTATAGAATAGGGCGATGCAAATAAATCTTAAAAACTTAAAGACGGTCATTTAAAGATCTCATTGTATTTACGTTGCAAATTTTCAAATCTTATTAAAAGCTCATCCACATCGTCATTAAATTTTTTTACTTGATAGAGCTTAGCGAAAATTTTATTTTCTTCTTGATAATATTCCACAGTTGTTTCCATTATATTTTTTGTAATATCACGGATTCGAGTGATGATTTTATTTGATAATCTTTGATAAAGTCCTGCAGCTTGAGAGCCTAGGTATCTATCTATCTCTAAACTTAGATCCCACTCTAAGTTTTTTAAAACTTCGCTTAATTTTTTTGCTAATTTCATGTCACCTTGGATTTCGATATCATCAAGGTCTTGCTTTGTTATCATTTGAAAGACGGTTCTATTAGAAACTTTGATAGTTAAGCTTGGTTGCGACTCAGCATTTTTAACTAATGACAGTGATCCATCATTATTGATCTGTATTAACTGGATCAAACGATCATTGCCGTAATTCAATTCAATTACTTTTCCTGCAAAATTAACTAAATGGGGTTTTGTCCAGTCGTTTTGATGAAGAATATGGTTTACTCCATCAATCATTTTAGTTTTGACCATCATGATTTATATCCA
>JAYQUI010000041.1:0-10449 GCA_038147655.1 Nitrosomonadales bacterium | reverse complement strand
AGCTTAAAAATTAAAACTAATATTAATTGATTTATACCCTATAGGGGTATATAGTAGATTAATGTAAAGGAGTAAATTATGAGTGACTGCAAACATCCAAACCATAATGAGCAATTACCAAGAATTAATAAAATTATTGGTCAATTAAATGGAATAAAAAAAATGATTGAGGAGAATCGGTACTGTCCGGAAATTATTACACAATTAAAAGCGGTCAGTTCCGCATGCCAGTCAACTGAAGCATTGTTATTAGAAAAACATTTAGCATCATGCGTCTATGAGGCATTTCATTCAAATGACAAAGAAAGCCAAGAGCAAAAAATTAAAGAGTTAACAAAGCTTTATAAAAAGTAATAAATAAAATGATTAAATTTATTTCTATTTGTTTTTTAAGTCTACCGACTATTCTTTTTTCAGCCCCAATGGGTTTTAAAGGCTCAGTCACATCCATGTCAGATATCAGCAAAAGGCATAGCTTTATCGAAACTAATTATGCATACGATGCCAAAAGTGCGATAGGGGTAAAGTTATTCCATATAGATAATAACAACCGTTTTCGAGATGGTATTGAAATAAATCATATTCATCGCTTATTTAGACAAAATAAAAAACACTCACAAATGAATTGGTGGTTGTTTGGCGGCATAGGTTATTTAGAGGGTTCTAATGAAGCAATTAAAGATAAAGAATTAAGTGCAACTTTTGTCAGTCCAGGGTTGCAATGGGATTATGAAACTAAAAGAGTTTATGCGTTAGCTAGTCATCAACTCATTAGAGGTGACTCCATCAATCATGATACAACTAAGTTAAAAGCTGGATTTTCATTTTACGAGACAGGGTACAATCAAACCCAACCTTGGTTTATTTTGGAAATGACCAATATCAATGGTATTTCCCCGCAAGTAGAAATTACCCCAACGATTAGATTAATAAATAAAGCACTGTATTTAGAAGGCGGCATATCAAATATGGGTAATCCGAAAATACATGTGATGTATACCTTTTAACAATTGGAGACTTAAATGAAAAAAATGCTTATTTTATTTACCTTGCTAACCACTAGTGTTTTTGCTGCAACTCAAAAAATTGAAGTGAATGGCATGGTATGTGCTTTTTGTGCGCAAGGCATTGAAAAAAGCTTATCCAAAATCGAAACCACTAAAGATGTCTATGTGAATTTAGATGAGGGTTTTGTTATTCTTGAGAGTACCAATGATGGTGTGAGTGAGGATAAAATAAAAAACATCATTGTAGACTCAGGCTATGATGTCACTAAAATTTCATTGGTAAATGAAACGGCTGATGCCATCAGAAAGCAATATGAAAAAGAATAACGAGCTTAATACGTTAAGTAATATTAAAAATTTATCCTTTTTAAGTTTATTTACGAGTACTGGAACGATTCTTTGTTGTGCCTTACCAGCTTTATTGGTAACAATTGGAGCAGGGGCTGCATTAAGTTCTTTGATATCAACATTCCCACAAATTGTCTGGGTATCAAAATATAAAGAATATATTTTCACAGCAGCTTTTATTTTAATTATTCTTTCTGGTTACTTGCAGTGGCAGGCCAGAAAACTCCCATGTCCAGCAGATAAATCATTGGCTACTCAATGTATGAAAGCCAGAAAAATGTCATTGGTAATATATTTTGTATCGTTGGTGATATTGATAATTGGGTTTACTTTTGCATTTGTACTTCCCTGCTTGTTAAAGTAAGTGAATACCAAATTTTTTTGTAATGTTTGCAAAAACAACAAAAGATAAAATAGTTACAACAATTGAAATAATAATCGCAATCCAAAAACCATGATGTTTAATGACATACGGAAAAATTAAAAACATTGGCAGAGTAGGAATAACATACCAAAATGTATACCAAGCATGATTGGCAATTTTTTCAACGCTTTGCTTTTCAAAATATAACCAGAATAAAACTAAAATAGTTACTAAAGGAAGGGCGGCGATTAATCCTCCGAGTTTATCGCTTCGCTTAGCAACTTCTGATATAAACACTACTAAAAAACTCGTAACTGCATATTTAAATATTAAGTAAACCATGCGTAAATATTATCATTTATTTATGGAAAAATCTGAGCACACTTTAAGCACACTTGGCATCAAAACTATCTCCAAATATACTGAATTTACATTTTATTAACCACTTAAAGTGTAATAAAATCAATGATTTAATAAGCTCAGTGGATAGAGCATCCCCCTCCTAAGGGGAGGGTCGCACGTTCGATTCGTGCCGAGGGCGCCACCTTTTCAAAAATTCAAAATGTATTTCAACACACTTTGAGCACATAGAAAATAATCTTAATTATGAAACATTAAATAAATTTTAGTGTCTTTAACAATGTATCTAACTTTAATAAACAAGGATTATGGAGATGAAAAATTACTTTTTTAATATCCTCTTATTATTAGGATTTTTCATATTACCAACGCATGCAGCTGAAAAATCCAAAGCGGCTGATAATGCCAATCTGTATATCATTTCGCCTTTAGATGGTGAAACTGTCTCAAGCCCTGTCAAAATAGTTTTTGGATTAAAAGGTATGGGAGTAGCTCCTGCAGGAATAAAATTTAACAATACAGGACATCATCATTTATTGATTGATCTGGTTGCACTTCCTGATGTTAATTCACCAATTCCAAGTGATGACAATCATAGACATTTTGGTAAAGGTCAAACAGAAGCTATCATTGAATTAGAGCCAGGAGAGCATACACTGCAATTAATGCTTGGTGATCATATGCATATTCCTCACGATCCAGTGGTTGTTTCAAAAAAAATAAAGATCAATGTGGAAGGGAAAGAAATACCTCCACAGGAAGAAACTAAATGTATTTCAAATGGTTATGGCGGTTGTAAATAAAATTAATTTATGAGATATCTATTTTTAGCTAGCTTTATTTTTTCAAATATTTTTTTTAATCCTGCTATGGCGACTGAAGAACCAGAATTTAAACTTATCTCGGAAGAGGCTGAGTTTCAAATAAGAGAATACGACCCTAAGATAATTGCTCAAGTCGAGGTAGAAGGAGATTTTGATGAAGCTTCATCCAGGGGATTTAAGTTATTAGCTGATTATATTTTTGGAAATAACCTATTGGATGGGGCAAGCAAAAAAATTAGCATGACCACTCCAGTTGAGATGACCCCATTGGCTGAAAATTTATTAATGACCAGTTCGGTTATGGATGACCAGGTCAATAACAAGTGGTCTATTAATTTTGTTATGCCTCAAGAATTTAGTTTAGATACTTTACCTAAACCTAATAACTCTCAAGTTAACATTATTAAAGTCCCTAAAGAAAAATATGCTGTTATTGTATTTTCAGGGCTTGTTCGAGAGTCTAGCTATACTGAGAAAGCGGAACTGTTATCAAACTATCTTGAAGAGAATAGTTTTAAACAGCAGGGCGCTATTAAGATTGCTCGATATAACCCACCTTGGACCCTACCTTTTTTTAGAAGAAATGAATTGATGGTAAGGATTGATTAGGGACTAATGAAAAAAATTTTCTATATACCCTTGAGTTTAATCATAGGATTAATTAGCTTTTTAATATGGATAGAGTCAGATAATGATAATTACTATCATGAAGATACGTCAAATAGGAATGAAGCCAGGGGTGTTAAAAATGAAAGATATGAATAAATTATTCACCAGTAGTTTTATCCTTATTACTTTGCCTAGTGCCTTGTTAGCTGAACCACACACTAACTTACAATCTCATTATTGTCATTCTTATCAAGATGTCAGTGAGTGTAGTGATCGATGTATTAACTACTATGAGCGTCAAATTACTTCTGAGGAAGAGATACTCAATCCTTACCAATTCTTCTATCGTTTTCGCTATGATGAAATTTCTCAAACCTTGATCGAGCAAAGAGCTAAAACCCTAAAAGGATCAACAAAAAAACCTCATGATCAAGATTTCGAGGATTTTATTACAGTGGATTACTGCTCAGAATTTAGTTTTACAGATATTAACAATTGGATATGTATTGAAGATTTCAATCCAGAAACTAATTTAACCTTTAGGTTGGGGATGCGGCAGGGTAAATTTTATCTTATCAATGAGGAAGCATTTTTAGATGAAATCAATCAAAAAGAAAGAGAAGAAAACCTATTAGTTTTTAAAAAAAATGGCTCAACTTATCTAGAGTGTATGAAATAAAAACTTATTGATCACAGCCATGTCATTAATTTAGAATTTAATGATTTCAACTATAAAACAATTACCATGAATAGAATTTTTCTTTTTATTATCACCAACCTTGCAATAGTCTTCATTTTATCTATTACCATGAGCATCTTTGGATTTAAGGGGTATCTCAATGAAAATGGCATTGACTATCAAGGGTTGTTGATCTTCACAGCATGTTTTGGATTCGGTGGAGCCTTTATTTCTTTGGCCATTTCCAAATGGACTGCAAAACGTATGTCAGGAGCACGGGTCATTACACAAGCACAAAGTGGAACTGAAAAGTGGTTAGTAGAAACAGTTGCCAGCCAGGCACAGCGAGCAGGAATAGGGATGCCAGAGGTCGCCATTTTTCCATCACCTCAATTAAATGCATTTGCTACAGGAATGAATAAGAATAATGCTCTGGTAGCTGTTTCTCAAGGACTGTTGAATAGTATGTCAAAAGATGAGGTGGAGGCAGTACTCGCTCATGAGGTATCACATGTTGCAAATGGTGATATGGTGACATTGACTTTAATACAAGGTGTTGTCAATACATTCGTCATGTTTTTATCACGGGTGATTGGATACACAGTCGATAAAGTCGTCTTTAAAACCCGTAACGGCGTCGGCCCTGGTTTTTATATCACTATGATCGTTGCTGAAATTATTCTTGGCATCCTTGCTTCAATGATTGTGATGTGGTTTTCAAGGCAAAGAGAATTTAGAGCTGATTACGGAGGCGCGGCATTAACAGATAAGCATAAAATGATTGCTGCCTTATCGCGTCTCAAAAGTTATTACCAACCCTCTGATCTACCAAGCCAGATGACTGCCCTTGGAGTTTCAGGTACAAAGCAGGCCGGTTTTATGAGATTTTTTTCGAGCCACCCACCCCTGGAGGAACGAATTGAATACCTTCAAAATTTAAATGAGTTAAATTAATGATGAGATTTTTTAAGTTTTTAATAGCGGCCTTATTAATTTATTTTGTCGTCTACTATCTATTTTCGCCTTACCAGCAATGTGTTCGGAGTTTTGATGGGAGCTCTATCGCAATCAATGATTTTGATGGGTCGCCAGATCAGATCCAAACGCAACGAAGGGAATTACTTAATATCGCTAAAGACGGTCATAAGTTGCAGTGTGCTAACACTCACCAATGGTAATTAATTAGGTTCCACAAAAAGTTCGATAGCCTTGCTCATACTCTGGCGAAGGCGGCTCTAAAAACATAAGATTTTCAGGCATGGAAAAAGGATGCTGGATAACATTGAGCAGATCATGAAACGTTTCTAAATTACCATTATTTGCATCGTCTAAACTTTGCTCCACCAAATGATTTCTTGGAATTACGCATGGGTTGATAGAATTCATCATCTTTTGACTGCTATTCATATTCTCCTGACCGATCAAATTTATTCGCTGATTATTCCATTGGACAAAGAACTCATCATTAATCAGAGTATCTTTTAGTTGATTTAAGTTGTTAAGGTTTCTAAATGAGTTGGTAAAGTCAGCCTGGTGTTTTTCCAAAAGACTTAAGAAATCATTAATAAATTCTTCATCTATTTTTGAAGAATCATAAATACCGATTTTCTTAGCCATTAAGCCAACCCAACAGCTTATATATTTCTCTTTAAATAGAGACAACATGCTCAAAGCCTTCTCTTTGGCTATATCGATATCTTCATCAAATAAAATTAAAAGACTTTCAGCAAAACGTGCCAGGTTCCAATGGGCGATGATAGGTTGGTTACCATATGCATAACGCCCATTCCTATCAATGGAGCTAAATACTGAATCTTGTTTGTAGCGATTCAAAAAGGCACAAGGCCCATAATCAATAGTTTCGCCGCAGATGGACATATTGTCAGTGTTCATTACGCCATGAATAAACCCAACAGACATCCATTGAGCAATCAGTTGTGATTGCAAATCAATAACTCGTAACAGTAGTGCCTCGAATTTGTCTCCTTGATTTTTAAGGTCAGGAAAGTGACGATTGATTGTATAGTCTGCTAGAGCACGAACATGATCTTTACTATTTAGTGAAGCAAACTGGAATGTACCCACCCTTATGTGACTTTTAGCAACCCGGGTCAACATCGCACCTTTTAAGGCCGTTTCTCTGAATACCGGCTGACCTGTGGTGATGACCGATAAGCTTCTAGTGGTTGGTATACCTAAGGCATGAATCGATTCGCTGATTAAGTATTCACGAAGCATCGGACCTAGGGCAGCAAATCCATCACCACCGCGAGAGAACTCCGTTGGACCTGATCCTTTTAGTTGAATATCGTATCTTTTTTGATCGGGTGTGACATGCTCACCAAGCAGCAAGGCTCGGCCGTCACCCAGTTTTACAAAATGCCCAAATTGATGGCCGCAGTAGGCTTGGGCAATTGAGTTTGATCCATGTGGAAGATTGTTCCCGTTTGCAAAAATGTAGTTACTCTCTTTGATGGCGTTTTCATCGAGTCCTAATGAGAGTGCTAGTGAAGAATTAAACATTTGATGCTGAGGGTTTTCAAAGGAATATAGCTCAGCTTTTTTCACAAACTCTTTTGGAAGTTGGGAGTAGGTATCACTAAAATTAAAACCAAAAGTAGCAGTCATTTTTTCTTCACAGCCTTCCAGGTGCCTCCGTATTGATAGGATTCTTGATATTCATTTTTAATATTTTTTAAACATTGTTCACATAAAAAATACCATGTCTTTGCCATATCATAACGGCAACGATATAAAACGTCGTAATTGGCCATACAAACATGACACTGCTTGTCACGATTTCTCATTTTGTTTACACTTGAGTCATGAAAAAATTAGTCATTTTTTTTATCTTATCAGTTATTGCGACCATCGCGATGCGCCAACTCCCAAACATAGATAATATCTGGTACTTATATTTCTTAGTTTCCTCTTTAACATATCTTCTTGGTATCATTTTATTATTCAGAATCGTTCACCTTATCTTTATTAAACTGGACTTAATCGGGTCTGACTGAAACAATTTATTAACAATTTTTAAAAAATATTGAACAAAATCAGGTGTCTACCTATCAGATGTCAACTTTTTGAAAAGAGAGTTTCTTTTATGGATTACACCAGATATTTAATAGAGTTAAATAATTTAAGAAAACCATCAGTTTGGGATAGACTCAAGACTTCCGTACTTTTTTGGATTTTCGCTCTAATTATCATTAAATTAGCGGCGTGGTTTGTGTATACCTTCAAAGATTTTATTTTTTAATTTATCTAAGATGGGAATTGATCCAACTTTGGATCCGGTCTAACAAACCTATTTTCCTCAAAATACCGTAAATCACCAAATAAATTCCGGCTGTGATCAATACAGTCAAAAAAATTTTATCCATCATAGATTACCAATAAATCCTTCACTTTGTTTTTTCCATAGCTTGGCATACAACCCTTTTTTTCTGACTAATTGAGCGTGGGTTCCTTCTTCAATGATCTTGCCATTATCCAGGACGATTAAACGATCCATCATCGAGATGGTTGATAGCCGATGGGCGATTGCAATAACAGTTTTATTTGCCATAAGACTTTGTAAGCTCTGTTGAATAATCATCTCCACCTCAGAGTCAAGTGCGCTGGTGGCTTCATCAAGGATTAGAATAGGGGCATTTTTTAATGCCAAGCGAGCAATCGCAATTCTTTGCTTCTGACCACCTGATAACTTTACCCCTCTCTCACCAACATGCGTGTTATAACCAGTGCGGCCATGTTGGTCTTTGAGTTGCATGATGAAATCATGACATTCTGCAACTTTGGCAGCCTTTATAATATCCTCCATTGAGCTGTCTGGTTTGCCGTAAGCAATATTTTCCTTAATTGAACGATGAAGTAATGAATTATCCTGAGTGACGACTGAGATCTGGCTTCTCAAGCTAGTTTGTTTTAGGGATTTAATATTTTGATTATTAATTCTGATCCTGCCGTCATCAAGCTCATAAAATCTTAATAGAAGGTTAACTAAAGTGGATTTGCCAGCCCCTGATTTACCGACTAAACCAATTCGCTCATTAGGTTTTATCGTTAAATTGAAGTTATCAAATATTGGGTCTTGGTTATATGCGAATCGAATATTACTGAATTCAATCTGCGGCGTTTTATTTATAGTTAGTGGTTTAGCATTTGGACTGTCATTAATAACAATTTTTTTTGAGAGCATATTGTACCCATCTTGAGTCACTCCAATGTTTTCAAAAAGACTGGCAATCTCCCACATGATCCAGTGAGATATCCCGTTTAGGCGCAAGGACATTGCAGTAGCTGCCCCAACAATACCGATATCAATTGTATTAGTGGTCCATAGGTAAATCGACAATGCTGTGGTTGAGATAATTAAAAAGACACTGAGAGAGTGATTGACTACCTCAATGAGGGTCACCTGTCTCATTTGTTTGTGAACTGTCACCATAAAATCTGACATCGATTTCTTTGCATAATCAGATTCACGTCCGGAGTGAGAAAATAACTTAACCAAGTTGATATTGGTATAGGCGTCAGTAATCCTTCCC
Source organism: Nitrosomonadales bacterium (assembly GCA_038147655.1). GTDB lineage: Bacteria > Pseudomonadota > Gammaproteobacteria > Burkholderiales > Methylophilaceae > BACL14. The sequence continues at coordinate 1,705 of JAYQUI010000041.1, read as the reverse complement.
GTCATCAATGATCTAGCATCTGCCTGATTTTTTGATAGCTGAATAAGTTTGGGAACGAAAAAAATAAGGGATAGGATATATAGCCCTAGCCAGATTAAAAACGGAACAGAAAGCAAGAGAGAAAAGGAACTAACAATACCAATCATGGTAAGGGTGTAAATGACTGCGTAAATTAAGATGTCAGTCATGGTAAAAACAAGGTCACGAATGGAGACTGCTGTCTGCATTACTTTAGCTGAAATTCTTCCAGAAAATTCATTGCTGTAAAAATCAAAAGTTTGATTTAATAAATGTTTATGAAACTTCCATCGCAAGATCATCGGAATATTTCCTGCCAATGTTTGACGTTTTAGGAATGACTGAAATAAAACTAAGATGATTGTAAAAATAAAAATAAAGGCGATGATAAATAACTCGCCGCCAAAGTCGGAAATAAATTTTTCAGGACCAGATGACACCATGTTGGTTATTATTAAGCCAACGATTAAATAGAGACCAGCTTCGATACTGGCAACTAAGGCGGTCAGCAAAGACATTCCGAGGATATATCGTTTAATTCCATTCAAACAATTCCAAATAAAACCGTTTAAAGAAAGATTCTCAACTTTGAGATTGTCTTTGGGGAATGGGTGAATTAGATTTTCAAATATCTTAAACATCAGGGGCTTACCCAGGACTGGGTATTATTTTCAAAATCATGAGTAGCTCGAATATGACCTTGGTCAGACAGTTGTAATACATCCATTGATTTAAAAGTGAGGTTGATTACTGTAAAACGATTCTGGTCACCAAATTCATAATCATCATGAGCTTTTATTTCTGATTTTGGGGGAGGGTTAACGGTGTAGTCTTTTTGTTGTCTATCATTAATCTTTGACCAATAATGAGAGCCATCTATTTCTATATGAGATTTTGATTGGACGCTGATTTGAAGTTTTTTTCTAGGATCCCAAAATAGCAAACTACACTCAGGATGATTTAGAATTTGTTCAACTTTTTGACTTTTTGAGTCAGTAAAGATAACAATACTTTTTTTTTCAAAATCAAATTCTCTCATCACTACAATTCTCTGAAAAATATTTTGTTCATCCGTTGAGGCTAAGACGGGATGTCGAAAAAATGATTTACGGTCCACAACCCCACGTTGTATGTACTTAATCGCACTGTCTATAAAGTTAGCTAAATTCATTTGGATGTTTGGCTATTAATCCTTATTAATGTTCATTTATTTTAAAGATAAAAAAAGGACCATTAGGTCCTTTTTTTAATAGATTAACTAATCCAATTATTTTTTTGGATAGTATTTAGTTGGATCTTCGTACTCAATTTTTTTAGGTTCTTCAGCAGGCTTTTCATCTTCCGCTTTAGCTTCGCCACCTTCTTTTGCATCACCGTGATCATGATCACCATGGTGCTCTGCAACCAGAATAGATCTTTCAGCTTTTTCTTTGTCATCTGTTTTATCTGTCTCGACTGCAGCAAAAGCTGATAGAGATAATGCTGAAGCAACTAAAGCTGCCAATAGTTTTAAATACATAACTAACCTTTCGTAAATTTAAATTTTAAAAATTAACAGATTGAAATGACAAAGCAATGTTCAATTTATTTTGATTTTTGAATCTTTTTGGTAACTTGGCTGTCACAAATTTGTGCAATGTGTAAATTTAGTTAAAAAAAATCATTAAAAAACAATAGTCTATAAATT
>JAYQUI010000040.1:0-11146 GCA_038147655.1 Nitrosomonadales bacterium | reverse complement strand
AAGTTCTTAAAGGAAGATGGGGGCCTTATTTACAGAGAGGAAAAGCTAAGGCGCCGCTAAGCCAGAAGTATGATTATGAAACAATTTCCCTTGAAGAAGCGATGCAGATAATTGATGCTAAGTTGGATCGAGAAAAAACGACTAAGAAAAAGAAATAAGTTTAGTTTGATGCTAAATTGGCTTGTACGTGAACACTTTCGAGCCACTTCCTGACTCTTTTTGCGTCTGCAGTTCTAGTGTATTTTCCGTAGGATTTCAAAAAAACCATAATAATCGGCTTATCCATGACTGTGGTTTGCATTATCAAGCATTTTCCAGCCTCGCGAATATAACCAGTTTTGGAAATATCAATATCCCACAACCCCTGTCTTACTAATAAATTAGTATTGTTATAGTTTAATTTAATTTTTTTATTCTTAATGTGGGCTTCATAATAGGATGATGTTGATAATTCCCTGATAAGTGGATATTGCTGCGCAGCCTGGGTCATTTTAACCAAGTCAATGGCAGTGGAAATATTATTTTTATCCAGGCCTGTTGGATCTGCAAATGAAGTGTCATCCATACCTAGCTGTTTTGCCTTCACATTCATCGCCTGTACAAAAGCTTTCTTTCCTCCTGGGTAAGAATTAGAAATCGCAGATGCTGCCCGATTATCAGAGGCAATTAAAGCAATAGATAATAATTCCTTGCGTGACAATTCAGACCCTAGCCATAAACGTGAGGTGGTTCCTTTGATTTTATCAAAATCACTCTTTGTAATGGTTACCTTTTTATCTAAATCTAAGTTGGAATCTATGAGCACCATCGCAGTCATTAATTTTGTCAGTGAAGCAATTGAGCTTTTTTCGTTAGCCTTTTTTTGATAGATAATGTCACCTGTTTCGGCATCATAAACAATGGCCTTTAGTGATTTTACTGTTAACTGACTATAGTATTTTGAATAGTCTAATTGCTGTGCGTGAACTACATTTTGAATAAAAAAAATGAAGGTAGCGAAAACTAAGTTTTTAAGCATGGCTTTTGAAGTTTATTTATTTCACTAATCATATACAATTATTTTTTCTTTGTCACACAAATACATATGAATACGGATAAATTATTACTAACTAAGGATCATATCTGGATTAAACCGACAGAAGGCAACCTAGTACAGGTAGGTATCTCTGATTACGCTCAAGATTTATTAGGGGATATCGTCTTCATTGAGCTTAAAGAAAATGAGGTTGTATCAAGTGGTGAGCCATTTGGCGTGATCGAATCAGTCAAAACAGCTTCGGACCTTGTCAGCCCCTGTGACCTAAAAATAAAACAAGTTAACTCAGAGCTGATGGATAACTTGACAGATATCAATGATCGCCCATATGAAGCATGGATTTGCGAAGTTGAAGTCCTAGGGAATTATGAAACGATGAGTATTGATGAGTACGAAAAATTGGTTGGTTAATTAGTCGCATCGATTAATTTAACTTCATACCCACAATCTCTGTATTTCTTTAGACGATCTCGTGCGTTACTTTTTTTATTATCTGATTTTAATACCAACTCAACACTCTTTTCATAACGGCTAAAGAATATACATTCCTGACCTGATACATTTATCAAAAGCTCATCAAAATTTTTATTGAATTGATTGCCGATTAAAAAATTTTCACTTGGCTCATCATCTGATGAAAACTGGTCACTCATTATGATGTTTGGATAAAAGCCCGGGCACTTCCATAAAGAATCAGAAAGCTCATGACTTTTTTTTACGTTATCACATAAAATCATCGTCTTTTGATTCTTGTATTGCTTATCTAAAATTAGAAACAACCCCTCTTCGTAAGAATCTAAGTTATAGATAAATTCTATCTGGGTCATTTAGTCTTCAGGCGGTTCAAAAGAAATTCTGATAAAAGATTTACGGGTCTACCAGTTGAACCTTTTGCTTTTCCTCCAGAAATCCATGCAGTTCCTGCAATGTCTAGATGGGCCCAATTATATTTAGTTGCAAAGCGAGATAAAAAGCATGCGGCTGTGATACTTCCGGCAGCACGTCCACCAATATTCGCCATATCGGCAAAGTTACTGTCTAGTAATGGCTGGTACTCATCCCACAGTGGCATATGCCATGCTCGATCATTTGCCTTTTCCCCTGCACTAATTAACTCATCGGCCAAAGAATCTAAATTTGAGTACACCGCGCTTGCTTCGTGGCCTAAAGCAATAACACATGCACCAGTTAATGTTGCTACATCAATCACTGAATCTGGCTTATACCTTTCAGCATAAGTTAAGGCGTCGCATAAGATTAATCGTCCCTCAGCGTCAGTATTTAAAATCTCTATCGTTTGTCCCGACATACTTGTAACCACATCTCCCGGCTTTACAGCCAAACCGTCAGGTAAATTCTCACAACTAGGCACCAAAGCCACAATATTTAATGGAAGTTTTAGTTGGCCAACGGTATGCATCACACCCAATACGGTTGCGGCACCGCCCATGTCCCATTTCATTTCATCCATATTTAAACCAGGTTTCAGGGATATTCCACCTGCATCAAAAGTAATGCCCTTACCGACTAGAACAATAGGTTTTTGATTCTTACTACCCTTCAAATGCTCAAGGACAATAAACTTTGGCTCTTCGCGACTGCCTTTTGCAACAGATAGAAATGAACCCATTTTCAACTTGCTAATTTCTGTCTTTCCAAGCACCTTAACCTTCATCTGATTATCTTTAGCTATTTTTTTTGCTACAGAACCCAGATATGTGGGGGTGCAATAGTTTGGTGGTAAATTACCCAGATCCTTGGTTAGATTTGCCCCATCAGCAATCGCCTGACCTAACTTGAGGCCAAGTTTTGCTTCTTTCAGATACTTACTATTTAGATGGATGGTATTCTTAACGATAGCCTGAGAAACTTTCTTGCTCTTAACTGCGTTGATCTTGTAGAAATTATGTAAAGAGGCTCTGACATACAACTTAACAGCTTCCTCAGCTCCCACTTCAGTTCCAGCAAACTTACACAAACAGATTTGGACAGTCTTAAAAGACAATTTTGATAAATGTGCAAACGTCTTATTGAAAATTTTGCCCAATCTTTTAATATTCATATTCTGAAGGTCAGCAATGCGAAGTAAAAGGTATTGTCTTGATCCAGTTGAGTCATTAAGAATCACCGTATCTCCCTCAGGCTGGCCGAGAACATCTTTTTTTAAAGATTTTTTAACTAGAGACTCATCAACCTTACTGATGCCATTCCCATTGATAAGGTTATTTTTATCATCAATTGCTAATATGATAATATCCGATGAATGGGTAATTTTTTCGGTTGAGGTAATATCAAATTTCATACAGTATCCTTAATAAATGTTATATCAAAACAAATTAAAAAATGAGTTATTTTTCAACTCTCTCTCAACAATACTAATATTATCCGGTATCGTTGTTGCTCAACGAGGTGTTGTTGTTTTTCGGCTTGCATCGAAAGGTATTATACCCAATGATTCCATACTAACTATATTGGTTTTTAGTTTACTAAAATATCTACCAATCTTACTCACTCTCACACTCTTTTTAACGATTCTATTAACTTTGAGCAGATGGTTTAGAGACAGTGAGATGATGATCTGGTTCAGTTCAGGTTTGGGCTTAACCAGCTTTATCAGGCCTATTCTTTTCTTTTCATTACCGATAATTTTATTGATAGGCTTTTTGAGTCTTTATTTAAGTCCATGGGCTACTCAAAAATCCGAAGAATACAAGGCGGGTCTAAAAAATCGAGATGAATTGGCGACTATTTCCCCTGGGTCTTTTAAAGAATCAAAAAGTAAAGACAGGGTTTTCTATGTAGAGGGTTTTGGTGATTTAGGTTCGAAAGTAAAAAATGTTTTTGTTCAATCTGAGCAAAATGGAAAACTTGGAATTATTGTTTCAAATGAAGGCAGTCGAGTTTCAACAAATACGGATGATGAATACATTGTTCTAAAAAAAGGGAAACGTTACGAAGTTAATCATGAAAATAATCATTTCACAGAAATAAAATTTAGTGACTACGGATTCCTAGTCGAAAAAAAACTACCGCCTATAATTGATGTAAACCAAGTTGAAGCGATGCCAACACTCCTCCTTCTTATGACAAAAGGTAATCGTGAGATTGCAGAATTTGTCTGGAGAGTTTCATTACCCATATCGGGAATAGTTTTAATAATCTTGGCTATACCACTGAGTTTTATTAACCCAAGGTCAGGAAGGTCGGTCAATATCATCATTGCGATTATGATTTTTGCTATCTATAACAACCTGATGGGGGTGACTCAGAGTTACATCAATCTCGGTAAATTAAACCCTTATATTGGTGGGTCGATTGTTCATTTATTAATCATAATGATTGCAGGCTATCTGATGATGAGAAGGAATCTTAATCTACCTTTAGTGCCATCAAAAGTTAGAAATCTGAGACGAAAAAAATGAAACTGGCACGGTATATAAATTTTGAATTTTTTATCAATATTAGCCTTGTAGCCATCGGCCTTGTCTTTCTGTTCGCTTTTTTTGACTTTTTACAAGAGATCGGAAACCTAAATTCTGGAAAATATGACCTCTCAAAAATTATTATATTTATTACTCTTAGCATGCCAGGTCATTTGTATGAAATTATTCCTTTGTCTTGCTTAATTGGCGCAATGTTTACAGTAGGTCAACTGTCTGGGAATTCAGAATTAGTGGTGATGAGAACGAGCGGGATGTCAATTAAAAAAATCGCCTCTTCACTCATTTTAGTTTCATTATTCTTCAGTGCGATGACTTTTTTAGTAGGTAATCTAATTACCCCCATTAGTGAAAAAAATGCACAACAGATAAAAATAAGCTCGACCGATGGTTCGGTCACGACAGATTTTAAGTCTGGTGTCTGGATGAAGGATGGCAATAATTTTGTCAACATTGAGAATGTGCTCCCAGACGCATCATTAAGAGATATTCATATCTATGAATTTGATAATGATTTCTCATTACGATCCATTGTTGATGCAAAGAAAGGGAAGTACCAAAATGGCATATGGGAACTAGAAGAGATTAAACAATCTTTTATTCTTGACGAGGGTTTTGATGTAAGAACGCTTTCGTCTGGCACTTGGAAATCCATGATCAAACCTGAGATGATGAATGTGTTGCTTATTTCACCGGACCGGATGTCTATTTTTGATCTCAATGATTTTATTAATTATCTAAAAAAGAATAATCAAAAAACATCAAGGTATGAGGTGTCGTTTTGGGAGAAAATTATCCAGCCAATGATGCCCATCATTATGATTTTATTTTCAGTTCCTTTTGGTTTTTTTCAAGAACGGTCAGGTGGTAAATATTTAAAAATGTTTTTAGGAATAATTTTTGGGATTGTTTATCAAATCATGAACTCGATGATCCGCCACATTGGCATCCTCAATGATTGGGAGCCCATACTAACTGCCATCGCACCATCATTGTTTATCCTAGGAATTGCTATTTATTTGATGGTTTATTTCGAACGTCAATAATCTGATTTTGTGTTTTGATGTCGTGTAAAAATTTATTTTTTAAAACTAACACAGCTAAAAAATTGAATGGGAAAAAAATCCAAAATATTGACGCCTTAATGTAACGTAATAATAAATATTTATAGCTAGTGCTCTCCAAGTTGATTTTAAATTTCCATGAACGCATCGGCAGTGTCTGTCCAAACTTTTTCCAACTAATAACAAAATATGCACCCCAAGCAGCCCATATAAGGAGCTGGTGCAGATACCTTAAGAGGTCATTTTCAAAACTGTCAAAAAAAATTAGAAATAAGAAACCAACGACAAAAGAAATAGCAATGAGGAGGAGGAGCTCATAGAGTAAAACAACAAGTAACCTAAGATAGAACATTAATTTGATTGCTTACAATTTTGATTTTCTTTTTTTTATTTCAACAAAGATGGGTATAAAAATTAATGTTGCTATACATCCGATAAAGGTTCCCCAGGCGAAATCGATTGCAATCGGAACTCCGCCGAGGAAGTCACTCACAGCATTTCCAATCCCGGCGCCAAATACGGTTCCAATTCCTTTATGAAAATATTTTGGTAGGTATTTTTCTATACTTAGTCCAAATAGTGCACCAATAATTAAAACTCCGTTATCGATGATCCCAAATATAATCCCATCAAAAAAGTACATATTTTTTCCTTGTAATTTAATTATGAAATGCTAATCAATTATAATTACTATTATTATGAAGCAAAACAATTTTTTTAGTGCTGACGGCTGGTATTCAGAGTGTAAACGACTTGCCTCACCTAATTTTAATTCTAGGCCAGTAAATATCTCAGAGCATATTATTGTGATTCACTCCATCAGTCTCCCTCCAGGGATTTATAACAATAATTACATCGAAGATTTTTTTCTGAATCAGTTGGATGTTGATACACATCCTTATTTTTTAGAAATTAAGGATTTAAAAGTCTCCGCTCATTTCCTTATAAAGAGGACTGGGGAGCTAATTCAATTTGTCTCTTGCAATGATCGTGCATGGCATGCTGGAGAATCACATTATCAAGGAAAAGAAAACTGCAATGATTTTTCAATCGGCATTGAACTTGAGGGTGACGACGAAACCCCCTATGAAGATGATCAATATATTAAACTAATAGAGTTACTCGGATGTCTGAAAAAAGAATACAATATCCAAGAAGTTGTTGGCCATTCAGATATTGCACCCAGCAGAAAAACTGACCCAGGACCCTTGTTTGATTGGAAAAAAATAAAATAATGAAACTTAATATACTTACCCTATTTTTTATCTGCCTGCTGGTATCATGCAGTAAAACTGATGAGGCTGAAAATAAAGATAACAAATCAAAAGACATATATGTCACCACCACAAAATCAAAGATGATGGAATTTCGTTATCAAGAATCTGCTATTGGGAGCATCGAAGGAATCATCGATCCCACTGTAGCCTCTGAAGTTGCTGGGAAAATTACGAAGATTTTTGTTCGGCCAGGGACAACCGTTAAAAAAGATCAGATTATGGCTGAAGTTGATAATGCGGATACAAGCTATCAACTTTCACTCTCTGAGGCAGAGGTTAAGAAATTAAAGGCAAGGTTAAGTAATCAAAAAATTACATACGAACGTAATTTAAAACTGGTTGATGAAAATTTTATTTCCCCAAATGCTCTTGAAACTATTGAGGTCCAAATTGAAGAGACTCAGGAAGAACTTAATTCTGCAGAAGCTCGATTAGAGATTGCTAAGTTAAACAACAGTCGAACTAAGATTTTTGCACCGATATCTGGAAAAATTGAGAAGCAAATTATTTCAATTGGTGACTATGTGAAAATTGGTGACCCACTCTATCAGATCATCAACAATAAAAAACTCCGTGCGCATGTAATGTTCCCAGAAAAATTAGCACATATTTTAAAACCTGGGATTGATATCAAACTAGAGACACCCACCACCGACGTTCCATACACGACGGTAATCCAAGAACTCAAACCACAAATTGTTGCGGACAGTCGATCAATTGATGTAATTGCCGATATCGAAAAACAAGATGACTGGCAAGCTGGTGCGAGTGTCAAGGGGACCATTGTATTTGATAAAAAAGACTCAGTCTCTGTTCCTGAACCATCAGTTGTATTGAGGCCATCAGGCAGTGTCGTTTATGAAGCAATCAACGGCAAAGCTGTTGCGCGGAATGTAAAGACGGGTATCACTCAAGATGGTTGGATTGAAATTATTGATGGTCTAGAGGCTGATAAAGAAATCATTGTCGATGGTGCCGGTTACCTGACCAACGATGCAAACATAGTTCTAAAACAAAATGACCCTGCCTGAAATTTCAATTAGAAGGCATGTGTTTGCCTGGATGATTTCGTTTATCTTCATCCTTTTCGGCTATATAGGTTACCAAAAAATTGGGGTTGATCGTTTTCCGATGATCGAATTTCCAGTGCTCTCAGTCACAACCACACTTGAAGGTGCAAATCCTGAAATTATTGACTCCTCTATTACCAATCTGATTGAGACTGCTGTAAATACGGTCACCGGAATCGAATCGATTAAATCACAATCTTCACCGGGAGTCTCGGTGGTGACCATAACTTTTGATTTGGATAAAGACATTGAAGTCGCTTTCAATGAAGTCCAATCCAAAGTCAGCCAATTAAGCCGAAGGCTACCTGATGATATTGTTCCGCCTGTGGTGAGGAAGGTGGAAACAAACGCAAGCCCCATCATGTGGTTAGGTTTAACAGGTGACCGGACCATACAACAACTTAACTTATATGCTAATAATATTCTCAAAAAGAAAATCGAGACCATTGATGGTGTAGGAGAGGTTCAATTAGGTGGACGAAGAGATCGAACGATTCGTGTCAATCTTGACCTTGAAAAGATGGCATCCCTTAATGTCACTGCTGAAGATCTCAAGTCTGCTTTTAGAAAAGAACATATCCAGTTACCGGGTGGTTATCTGGTCCGAAATCAGTCTGAAAAAATGTTTAAGCTTGATCTTGAATTTCATAAGGTAAAAGATTTAGAAAATTTGGTTGTCAGCCATCGAGATAAAACGAGCATCAAGTTAAAAGATATATCTGATATTGAAGATGGACTGACCGATTATCGTCAGATAGCGCGCTACAATTTTAATCCCTCCATTGGTCTTGGAATAGTTAAGGTAGCAAACTCCAATACAGTACAAATCATTGATAGAGTTAAAGAGAAAATTGATACAGAAATTCGCCCCAATCTACCCCCGGGACTAAACCTTGATATATCAACAGACGATTCAATTTTTATTAAAGAAATGATCAAGTCACTCATCGACCACATCATTGAGGGAACCCTTTTAGCGGCACTGGTTGTATTTATATTCCTCCAATCAATCCGTTCAACATTTATTATTTCAGCAGCGATTCCTATCTCTCTATTTGGCGCAATAGCAGTGATGTATTTCTTTGGATATACATTCAATAGCATGACACTTTTAGCACTTATTCTTTTAATCGGAGTTGTTGTAGATGATGCCATTGTTGTTCTGGAAAATATTTTTAGGCATCAGAGAATTGAAAAAAATAATATCGAGGCTGCCATCAAAGGGAGTCGTGAGGTGGTATTTGCCGTCCTCGCTTCATCCCTAGCATTGATCAGTATCTTCGCCCCAGTCATTTACATGGATGGGATCATTGGTAAGTTTTTTGAATCCTTTGCGGTTGTAGTTACGGTAGGAATCATTGTCTCTCTTTTGGTATCTCTAACTCTAACCCCCATGCTCTGCTCGAGGTATCTAAACAAACAAGATGCTAAAAAAAATTATTTTAATTTTTTAAATTCTTTTTTTGAAAAGCTAGAACGAAACTATAAACATACTCTTCAATACGTTCTCAAGCATCGGTTAAAAATCTTACTTATTACGTTACTAATTGTTTTAACATCTGGATTCTTTTTTAAAGCAGCCAAGAAAGAATTTGTTCCCGAGACTGACGAGAGTCGTTTCACTGTGACCTTCAAAACTCCACTTGGGTCAAACATGGATTACACCGTCAGTAAATTAATTGAAGTCGAGTCTATTATTCAAAAATATGATTCTGATATTGCCAGCGTCTTTTCCTCTGTTGGCCTAGGGAGTCGAGGCCAGGTAAATAGAGGATACATCAGTATTCGCTTAAAAGAAAAAGGTGAGCGGGATAGAAGCCAAACAGAGATCATGGAGCTACTTAAACAAGATTTGGCATCACTATCTGGGGTAAGGGCTTTCCCTGCAGGAGTATCTATAGCCAGAGGAAATCGTTCGGAAAAATTACAATTCTCTCTTATTGGTCCTGGAATTGAAAATGTTTCTAGCTTGGCAGACCAGTTAAATGAAAAATTATCACTCATTGATGGTATAGGTAACATTGATCTGGACCTCCAACTTAATTTGCCACAAATGATTCTCGATATTGATCGTGAGAAAGCAGCCTCATTTGGGATATCAGCCGAACAAATTGCAGACAGTGTTTCTATTCTCAGTAATGGCTATGACATTGCAAAATATAATGATGATCCTGGAGATGGCCAACGATATGAAATTAGAGTAAAAGCCAAAGAGGGTTCATTTGAAAATATTCAGGACCTTAACAAAATTTACGTGAGATCAAAAGCGGGTGAGCTGGTCAGGATTGATAATTTTACGAAATTTAAGGAGGAATTGGGTCCAGCCATTATAGGTCGAGAAGAATTACAGTATGCGGCCAATTTTTATACCAACCCTAGCATTCCACTTGGAGAGGCTATCGATAATATTGAAAATATAAGTAACCAGATCATACCGAGTGAATACTCAATCAAATATTCTGGCCAAGCAAAAGAATTTGGTAAAACATTTTCAAATATTATTTTTATCTTTTCTCTTGCCACGGTCCTTTTGTTCATGGTTCTCTCCAGTTTATTCAACTCTTTCTTCCAGCCGTTTATTGTGATGCTTGCACAACCACTAGCGATTATTGGCGGAGTTTTTCTTTTATGGCTTACGGGAAATAGTTTAAATATTTATTCCATGATTGGACTCGTCCTACTTGTTGGCCTTGTAGCTAAAAATTCAATCTTATTGGTTGATCTAACTAACCATCATATCCAAGAAGGTAAAAAAGTGGATGAGGCATTGATACTCGCATGTCCGGTTCGACTCAGACCGGTATTGATGACATCTTTGACTTTAATTCTTGCTCTTCTACCAGCCACATTTGGTGTTGGGGCAGGATCTGAAGAGAACGGACCACTCTCTGTAGCAATCATAGGAGGGATGATTTCTTCAACGCTACTAACGTTAATTGTAATTCCAGCAGCCTACTCACTATCCTCTGAGCTGATTAAAAAAATTAAGACTTAAAGTACTTATCTATAATTAGGGCACCGATAACATCTCCCTCCACATTCACAGTGGTTCGAAACGTATCAATAAGCCGGTCTATTGGGATAAAGATTGCCACATACTCCACAGGAAGATTTAGTGCACTGAGCACGATGGCCAAGGTTACCATCCCTGCACTCGGAATAGCCGGCGCCCCAATAGAGGCTGCCATAGCTAAAAAGACAAGGAAAATTTGATCATATAAGCCCAGATTTACCCCAACCATACTGGCTACAAATAACG
>JAYQUI010000039.1:0-11616 GCA_038147655.1 Nitrosomonadales bacterium | reverse complement strand
TCTTCTATTTTCTGGTTTAATTTGTTCCAATTTTTGGATAGCCTCATTACTTAAACCATTGATTTCATTATAATTTATTCCTTCGGGGATACTTAAATCGTATTGTGACTGTATTTTTAATATTTCATCTTTTTGTCTATCAATATAACCAGAATACTTTGCAGCAATCTCAACCTGGTGAATCACTTCTTGTGAAAACTCATGGTTTTTCTGCAAACTATGTAAAAGTTGATTAACTTCAACGTTTGGTCTCTTAATCAATTCAAAGGCCGAATATTCTCTCTCTAATTTTTTACTAAATATTTGTAATTGTACCTCTTCAGGTACATCTAATGGTTTTACCATCAGCTTAGATAAATACTGTTTACATTCATCTATCTTATTGTTTTTATTGATTAAATTTTGATATTGCTGGTCACTAACCACCCCTAATTTATGCCCAATTGAAGTTAATCTAATGTCGGCATTATCCTCTCTCAATAGCAATCGATATTCGGCTCTGCTCGTAAACATACGATAGGGTTCAGTGACCCCTCGAGTAATCAAATCATCAATAAGCACACCAATATAGGCTTCTTCCCTAGTAGGACACCAAACATCTTTTTGATCAATACTCAAAGCTGCATTAATTCCAGCCAATAATCCTTGAGCGGCAGCCTCTTCGTATCCGGTGGTGCCATTAATTTGTCCAGCGAAATATAACCCCGAGATGCTTTTTGTTTCAAGCGATTTATTTAAATTTCTAGGATCAAAGTAATCATACTCTATGGCATATCCAGGACGAAGAATGAAGGCGTTTTCAAGCCCCTTAATTGATCTAACTAATTCATATTGAACATCAAAAGGGAGGCTGGTTGAGATTCCATTTGGGTACACTTCATGAGTATTTAAACCTTCTGGCTCTAAAAAAATTTGATGTGACTCTTTATCTGCAAAACGATGTATTTTATCTTCAATAGATGGACAGTAGCGTGGGCCTACTCCTTCAATCACGCCTGTATACATAGGTGATCGATCTAAACCACCTCGAATAATATTATGTGTCTTGTCATTGGTATGGGTAATCCAACAAGAAATTTGATCTGGGTATTTGATGTCATTGTCCACTCTTGAAAAATAAGGTATGGGTGTATCACCTGGCTGCTCATCCATGCCACTGTAATCAATTGATCGCCCATCTATTCTTGGTGGAGTTCCTGTTTTAAGTCTACCTATGGGTAAATTTAAAGATCTAAGACGAGATGCTAAACTTTTTGCTGATGGATCTCCGGCTCTTCCAGCTTCATAATTATCTAAACCAATGTGAACTACACCCTGAAGAAAGGTTCCTGCGGTCAATATTATTTTTAAAGCCTTAAAAACAATCCCTGATTCAGTCACCACCCCAGTCACGGCATCGTTTTTTATACTAATATCATCGACAGGTTGCTGAAAAATCCATAGATTTTCTTGATTTTCCAGAAAAGATCTTACAGCTGAGCGATACAAAACACGATCGGCTTGTGCTCTTGTTGCCCTTACTGCAGGGCCTTTGCTTGCATTAAGAGTTCTAAAATGAATGCCTGCTCTGTCAGCAGCTTTACCCATAATACCGCCCAACGCATCAACTTCTTTGACCAGGTGGCCTTTCCCAATTCCACCTATAGAAGGGTTACATGACATTTGACCTAAAGTTTCTAGATTATGAGTAATCAGTAAAGTTTTTTTTCCCATGCGTGCGGAAGCTAAGCACGCTTCTGTACCAGCATGTCCGCCTCCAATGACAATTACATCAAACTGATTAGGAAAATTCATGTAGTTTTAATTTAAAAAATAATATATTTGGCAATTTTACTGTAAAAAGTTTCTAAATAGTGATGTTTCACGTGAAACAAAATAATAAAAGTTAAATTAATGTTTCACGTGAAACATTATTTACCAATACAAAAACGGCTAAATATTTCACCTAGCAGATCTTCTGTTGAAAACTCACCGGTAATGGAGGACATTTCTTTTTGAGCTAAGAGTAATTCTTCCGCAACTAACTCAGGCTGTTCTAGCTTCCCTAGAGCATTGAATAAATAACCATTAATTTGTTTCAATGCCTCTAGATGTCTTTGTCTTGATGAAAATAATTGCTCATTCGCATCTAAGCTTTCTAGACCAAAGGACTTTAATATTTCATTTTCCAACAAATCTATGCCCAGGTTACACTTAGCCGATATATAAACCAAAGGGTTCTTATCATAATCAGTAACTTTTGCTGCTTTGGAAGATAGATCTATCTTATTTATAACCCAAATTATATTTTTGTCGTTAGAGAAAATATTTTGATCCAAATAATCCTTTATTTCCTCCTCGTCATCGAGCAAAACTATTACAAGAGCTGATCTTTCGATGATTGCTCTAGTTTTGTCTATTCCAGCCTTCTCAACAACATCATTCGTTTCTCGAATTCCCGCGGTATCCACAAAGTTTATTGGTATTCCATTCAGGCTTATAGACGCCCTTACAGGGTCTCGAGTTGTTCCAGGAATGTCAGTAACAATAGCCACATCCTCTTTTGAAAAAAGATTAATTAAAGTTGATTTACCAACATTTGGTTTGCCTACCAAACAAACCTGAAACCCATCTTGGATAATTTGCCCTTTTGTAGCAATTTTATTTAAGTCTAGGATCGATTGTCTAATGGATTCAATTTTTGCTTTAATTTGTCCTTTTTCAATAAAATCTATCTCTTCTTCAGGAAAGTCTAAACAAGCCTCAATATACATGCGAATATCAATTAAATCTTTCAATAACTTATTGATTTTATTGGAGAAATCACCTTTTAGTGAATTTGCTGCATTAATGACTGCGCTTTTGGTAGAGGCATTAATAATATCGGAAACAGCTTCTGCTTGTGTCAAATCAAGCTTGTTATTAACGAAGGCTCGATAAGTAAATTCTCCAGGCATGGCCATTCGAGCCCCTAAATTTAGAACTTCCTCAAGCAATGTTTGTAATAAAGCAGGGCCTCCATGGAGTTGAAATTCAACCACATCCTCCCCTGTAAATGATTTCGGAGCCCTAAAACCCAACAATAAGCCTTTATCTAATAATTGTCCGTCTTTAGATGAAAAGGAAGAGAGTGTCGCCCGATGAGATTCTATGGTTTTGACTTGGGTTATTTGCTGGGCTATCGGAAATGCATCTGGGCCAGATATCCTTATTACACCAACACCACCCATCCCCGCAGCAGTCGCAATAGCGGCAATGGTAGTGTCATCATTGAGAAATGATGAGTTAACCATTTCCTTTCTTTTTCATAGCGCTGGCATGTATCTGTTTGTTCACATACCACTGTTGCATCATTGATAAAACATTATTAATAAACCAATAAAGAACCAAGCCTGCTGGGAAGAAGAAGAAGAAAATACTAAAAATAATCGGCATCATCATCATTAATCTTGCCTGGGTTGGATCTGTTGGTTTTGGATTAAGTTTTTGCTGCAAGAACATAGAAGCCGCCATCAGTATAGGCAATATATATAACGGATCCTTGACTGATAAATCAGTAATCCAACCAAAAAATGGCGCTTGTCTTAATTCGACCGCTCCTAATAAAACCCAATACAAAGCGATAAAGACCGGGATTTGAATTAAAATTGGTAAACAACCTCCCAATGGATTAATCTTTTCTGTTTTATAGAGCTCCATCATCGCTTGTTGCATTTTCTGTTTATCGTCACCAAACTTTTCTTTCATGCTTTGCAGTCTTGGAGCCACCTCTTTTAACTGCGCCATCGATCTGTAACTTGAAGCAGAAAGTGGGTAGAAGAAAATTTTAATTACCAAGGTAAGTAAAATGATGGATACGCCCCAGTTGTGAACTAATTTTTGTATCCCAGATAATAATGAAAATAATGGCGAAGCAATAAATGTTAACCAGCCATAATCTACGGTAAATTCCATACCAGGAGCAGCTTTAATTAACTGTTTTTTTAACTGTGGTCCTGAATACAGAACTGAGCTTACTTCCGCGCTAGACCCAGGTTCAACGCTAGCAAGTTTGGCCCTGACCCCTGCGGATGAGATGCCATCTGTTAAACGTTTTGTATAAAATTGTCTTGGTGAGTTTCCTGGTATTATCCAAGCGCTTGCAAAATATCTTTGAATAATTCCAATCCATCCATCGTTTGAATTCTGACTAAATAGCTTTTGGTTATCTATGTCATCAAAATCCATTTTCTTAAACTTATTAGCTTCAGTAAAATATGAAACACCAGTAAATGTCGGCATCATTCCTGACTTCTCTGCTGACTTGTGATCATGTAACAGTTGGTAATAAATTTGCGGCTGTACAGCTGAATCGCTCTTATTAGTAATCGAGGTTACAAGCTTGATTTGATAATTTTCTTTTGAAAAAACATAGGATTTAGTGACCTTGACATCATCGTTTTCGAACGTTAATGGAACTACTATATCTTGGTCCGATGATTCATAAGTGGATTGTTCTGATTTAAAAATATCTTTATGTGAGGGTAAGTTTTTGCCAATTAAACCACTTTGAGCAATATATAACAAAGGGTTCATTTCATCATTAAGAATTTCATAAAGGCCATCTTGATTATCATTTTGAAAATTAACTAATTTTAATTTTCTAATGTCACCGCCAACTGTATTTATTTCAGCTTCGTATAAAGGTGTTCTAACGAGTATTTTTTGATCAGTATTTAATTGATAGGCAGGATTTTCAATATTACTTGAATCGTAGTCGCCTGATTCAACCTCCCCTAGTTCAGCATTGTTTTGAGCTAATTCAGTCTGCAATTGTTTTTGTTGCCACGAATCCCATAACAGTAATAATGAGAACGAAAAAACAACAAAGAGTATTAAACGTTTAGTTTCCATAATTTCCTATCTAATTTTATGGCAATGGATCATGTCCACCCCTATTCCATGGATGGCATTTAAAAATACGCTTCATTGCTAAGAATAACGCGTAAAAAATATTATATTTTTTTAAAGCATCAATTGTATATTCAGAACAGGTGGGCGTAAACCTACAGGACGAAATAAAAAAGGGGCTAATTAACTTTTGGTAAACTTTAACCAGGAAGATAAAAAATTTATTTAGCATATCGGTCCAAAAAATCATGAATGTCTTTGGTTACCATCAAAAAATTTTCGTGGGTAAAATTTTTTTTAACTTGAATCACAATATCAAATTTTTTTGACGTCTCAGTATCCCTAAACACTGAACGAATAATACGTTTCATGTAATTTCTACTAACAGCTTTCTTATTGATTTTTTTACTGACAATTAGACCAAAACGGTTAAACTCTAATTGATTAGGTTTATAAAAGATATTGAGAAAAGCGCCACTAAAACGCTTCTTAAAAATAAAAACGGATGAAAAATCATCCGCATTAGTTAAACTTGTAAGCGAACTTACGATCAAAGATTAAAGACCTAGGCGAGCTCTTCCTTTAGCTCTACGTGAAGCAATCACAGATCTTCCACCTTTAGTCTTCATTCTGACCAAAAAGCCGTGAGTTCTAGCTCTTTTAACTTTTGAAGGCTGATAAGTACGTTTCATAATTTGTTTTCCACTAAATTAAATTTTGATCGCGAAATATACCTAATAACCTGCAAAAAGTCAATGTAATTAATTTTTATATTTGTAATTTGCCTGTGGATAACTTTTTTTAATTCCGTTATCATTTTAGTCCGAGAAAAATAAATAAAATATGAAAACTGAAAATTTTTGGGAAGTTATAACATCTCATTTAAAGAAGAAACTTACCTCACAACAATTTAAAACCTGGGTCAAACCACTTTCGTTTAAAGAAAATGAAAGTGATCTTGAAATTTTAGCGCCAAATCAATTTATTAAACAATGGGTTGTTGATCGATTTGCTAATGAAATAGTTGAGCTTGGTAAAGAAAATAAATATAAAAAACAAATAAAGTTTGTTTCTAACAAGGCTAAAAAAAATATTAAGCCTATTGAAAATACAGCAGATTTAAATCAATCAAAAATAAAACCTGAAGATTTATCACCGAAATCAGCCATAAATAAAACTACAGGATTAAATAAAAATTTAAACTTTGAAAATTTTGTGACTGGTCGAGCGAACCAACTTGCAACAGCTGCTGCAAAACAAGTTTCTGAAAAACCAGGCGAATCATACAACCCTTTATTTATTTATGGGGGAGTAGGGCTTGGTAAAACACACCTTTTGCAGTCAATTGGAAATAAAGTTAAAGAGGAAAACAAAGACTTTAAAGTTAAGTACCTTCATGCAGAACGATATGTAACTGATGTGGTTAAAGCTTACGAGGGAAAAACATTCGATCAATTCAAAAAAAATTATCATTCATTAGATCTTCTATTAATTGACGATATACAATTTATTGGTAAAAAAAATAGAACACAAGAAGAGTTTTTTTATGCTTTTAACACCCTTATCGAAAATAAAAAGCAGATCATCATAACTTGTGACAGTTACCCAAAAGAAATCCAAGGTGTTGATGAACGATTAAGAACAAGATTTAGTTGGGGGCTCACAGTGGCAATCGAGCCACCAGAATTAGAAATGAGGGTCGCCATACTATTAAAGAAGGCTTCAATTTCAAAAATAAACCTACCCGAAGATGTGGCCTTTTTTATTGCCAAACAGATCCGTTCCAACGTTAGAGAATTAGAGGGAGCACTTAATAGGATTGTAGCTTTATCAAACTTTACCAATTTACCTATTGATCTTATTTTAGCTAAAGAAGCTCTTAAAGATTTAATAGCTGTCAGAGGCAGGCAAGTAACAGTGGAAAATATACAAAAAACTGTAGCCGATTACTACAAAATAAAAATTTCAGATATGGTAGGTAAGAAAAGATCACGAAATTTTTCAAAACCTAGGCAAATTGCAATGGCATTAACTAGAGAGCTGACCAATTTAAGTTATCCAGAAATTGGCAACTATTTTGGTGGACGTCATCACACAACCGTCATGCATGCATGTGAAGAAATTGAAGAGCAAAGACTTGATAACCAGTCACTGGGTCAAGATTTAGGATTTTTAACACAAGTATTAAGAGGATAACTATGTGGATTAAATGTTGAAGATATGTGAACAACTAAAGCAAGAAAAAAGTTTTAAAATTTATCCACAATTTGACCACAATTAATTCACTAAAAATCCACTGTGTTGAATCTTTTAAAAGCTCCTTATTGCAATAGATACAAATGTTCTTCACAGTTTTTTGATGTATTATTATTACTATTAATTTTATATATAAATAATTTAAAAGATGAATATTCAAATAAACAGAGAAGTTTTAATCAAACCATTAAGTAGTGTTGTAGGAATTGTTGAAAAAAGACAGGCTTTACCAATTCTTTCTAATTTATTGTTAATAGCGAAAGATAATAAATTAACATTCACAGCCACTGATCTTGAAATGCAAACTAGTTTAAATATTGAAACCAAAATTGAAACAGATTTCGAAATTACTATTTCAGCAAGAAAGCTTTTTGATATTACAAGGGCATTGCCAGAAAATAGCATATTAGATTTTCAGATAAACGAATCAAGAGTGAATGTAAAAGCTGGTAAAAGTAAATTTAATTTACAAACCCTGCCTTCTAAAGATTATCCATTATTAAAGAAAAACGATTCTGAAGCGGTAACCATTAATTTATCTCAGAAACAATTAAAAGGATTGTTGAAGCAAGTTGATTTTGCAATGGCACAACAGGATATCCGATATTATTTAAATGGATTGTTATTTGAAATTCAAGGGCAAAAGTTAAATATTGTTGGTACGGATGGACATAGATTAAGCTTTACTTCATCAAAACTTAAAGAGAGTTTTGATAAAAAGGAAGTAATTATTCCTAGAAAAACAATTATGGAATTAATCAAATTACTTGAAGATGTTGATGATGATGTTGAAGTGCAAATATTAAATCAACAAGTAACTTTTAAATTTGGTGATATCTTTATTATTACTAAAGTAATTGATGGAAAATTTCCTGACTATAACCGAGTGATTCCTGTTGGGTATGAAAATGGTTTTTTAATTGATAGACAAATGTTATTGAATGCAATGCAGCGCGCTTCAATTTTATCTAATGAAAAATATCGCGGAATAAGACTTGTTTTATCAGAAAATAATATGCAACTAATTACAACCAATAGTGAACAAGAAGAAGCTCAGGAAGATATTGAGATAGATTATAAAAAAGAAGCGATTGATATAGGTTTTAATGTGACTTACTTAATTGATGTGTTAAATAATATTCAATTTGATCAATTATCTTTTGCTTTTAAAGATTCCAATAGTAGTTGTTTAGTAACTATTCCTAATAACGAAGATTATAAATACGTCGTAATGCCAATGAGGATTTAAATTGACTGAAGAAAACAAAACATATTCATCGGATAGTATTAAGGTTTTAAAAGGCCTAGAAGCAGTTAGAAAAAGACCAGGGATGTACATTGGGGATACCTCTGATGGTAGTGGTTTGCATCATATGGTTTTTGAGGTTTTAGATAATGCAATTGACGAAGCATTAGCAGGCCATTGTGACGATATTAAAGTTATCATTCATCCTGATAATTCTGTTTCTGTTCAAGATAATGGTCGCGGAATACCTACTGATATTAAAGAAGATGATGAGGAAAAAAGATCTGCTGCCGAGATAGTGATGACAGAGCTTCACGCAGGCGGCAAGTTTGATCAAAATTCATATAAAGTATCCGGTGGTCTTCATGGGGTTGGCGTTTCTGTTGTTAATGCATTGTCAGATTGGCTAAAACTTAAAGTCTATCGTAATAACAAGATTCATGAGATTGAGTTTGCTAATGGTGAGAGAAAAGAAAATTTAAAAATTATTGGAGACACAGATAAAACAGGAACCGAGGTTCAATTTTTACCTTCAGTAAGTACCTTTACTGACATTAATTTTCATTTTGAAATTCTCGCCAAAAGAATTAGAGAGTTATCTTTTCTCAACAATGGTGTAAAAATTGAATTAATTGATCATCGTTCGGGTAAATCTGAAAATTTTGCATTTTCTGGTGGGGTAACAGGGTTTGTTGAGTATCTCAATAAAACAAAAACCACCATTCATAAAAACCCGTTTTCCGCTGAGGGTGAGAAAGATGGAATTACCGTTGAGGTAAGTATGCAGTGGAATGATTCATATGGTGAAAATGTTCAATGTTTTACCAATAACATTCCCCAAAGAGATGGCGGAACACACCTTACTGGTTTAAGGGGTGCAATGACCCGAACAATCAACACTTATATTGAATCAAATGATTTAGCTAAAAAGGCAAAAGTTGATACAACGGGTGATGATATGCGTGAAGGATTGAGTTGTGTCTTATCTGTAAAAGTTCCTGAACCAAAATTTTCTTCACAAACTAAAGATAAACTTGTTTCCAGCGAGGTTCAACCTGTTGTTCAAGACATCGTCGCTAAAAAATTGACAGATTATTTATTGGAACACCCGGCTGATGCAAAAATAATTTGTGGAAAAATTGTTGATGCCGCTCGGGCAAGAGAAGCAGCACGAAAAGCAAGAGATATGACTCGAAGAAAAGGCGCTATGGATTCTCTTGGCTTACCTGGAAAGTTAGCTGACTGTCAGGAAAAAGATCCAAGTTTAAGTGAGTTATATCTGGTTGAGGGTGACTCAGCTGGTGGTTCGGCAAAACAAGGCAGGGATAGAAAAAACCAAGCCATCCTGCCCTTAAAAGGCAAAATCCTAAATGTAGAAAAGTCACGAGATGACAAAATTATTTCATCACAAGAAATAGCAACTCTAATAACAGCACTGGGTGCGGGTTTCGGACAAAAAGACTCAGATCCTAACAAATTTGATATTGAAAAACTTCGTTATCATCGCATCATTATCATGACTGACGCGGATGTTGATGGCGCACACATTAGAACCCTGTTGTTGACTTTCTTTTATCGCCAAATGCCTCAACTTGTAGAAAATGGGCATGTTTATATTGCTCAACCACCATTATATAAAGTGAGACAAAACAAAAAAGAACAATACCTAAAAGATGAACAGGAATTAGAGCAATATTTAATTGAATCAGCCCTAGAAGGAGCAGAGCTTAAAACTAATGACAATTCCTTATCAGGTGAGTCGCTTGGTAATTTAGCTAGAGAAATGATTTTGAATGATGCGGTTATTAGACGCTTGGCTCATAGGTACGACGCTTCCATATTAAAAGCGATTTATTTGTGTGGTGAGGTAAATCTCGATTCTGAAGATGCAGCTCTATCTTACGTTGAAAAATTAAAAAATACCTCCTCAATAGAAAACATCAATTTTGATGTTAAGAAAAACCCTAATTCTGAAAAATTTATGATTGAAATTAATCAATTTAGACATGGTAATTTAATTACATCTATTTTAGATGAGGAATTTTTACTATCTGGTGACTATAAACAAATTATTAAAACCTCAGCATTAACTAAGGATTTAATCCAAGATAAAGCAACTATTTCAAGAAATGAAAAAGTTGCAGAGGTTGGAGATTTCAAAGAAGCGGTGAATTGGTTAATGTCTGAAGCTAAATCTGGATTAAATATCCAAAGATATAAAGGGTTGGGAGAAATGAACCCATCTCAATTATGGGAAACCACAATGGATCCATCGGTAAGGCGATTACTTCAAGTTAAAATAGAAGATGCAATATCTGCTGACCAGGTATTTTCGACACTCATGGGCGATCAAGTTGAGCCTAGAAGAATCTTTATTGAGTCAAATGCGCTTGGAGTTAATAACTTGGATATTTGATGACTTTAAGTGAACTGAAATTCATTATTGCAGTAGCAAAGGAAAAAAATTTTCGAAGAGCCGCTGATAAATGTTTTGTCAGTCAACCAGCACTAAGTTTAGCAGTAAAAAAACTTGAAGAAGAACTCAATGTAAAAATATTTGAAAGAAGTCGCACCGAAGTAAAAGTTACCCCAGTTGGTCAAAAAATAATTAATCAAGCAATTGTCGTTCTTGATGAAGCAAACAAATTAAAAGACATATCTAGTGTTGGTCAGGAACAACTTAAATCACCACTAAAAGTTGGCCTTATTTATTCAGTTGCCCCATATCTGTTACCCTTAATCATTCCAGTATTAAGAAAAAATACACCTGAAATGCCTTTGGATGTTGAGGAGAATATTACAAAAAATCTAGAATCAGCATTGAAAAGTGGATCAATTGAAGCGGCTGTTATAGCTTTGCCCTTTGATATACCGGGAACGGAATGTATACCCCTCTACGATGAAGAGTTTAATGTCGTTGTTCCTTCAAACCATGCTTGGGCTAAGAAAAAAGAGATAATAGCGAAAGATCTATCTAGCGAAAAAGTATTGCTCCTTAATAATGAACATTGTTTTAGTCAGCAGGTGGTAGAAGCATGTCCTGATCTTTCAAAAAAAAGCGAGGTGTTGCAAGGAAATTCACTAGAAACAATTAGAAATATGGTGGCATCGAATTTAGGGATTTCTGTTTTACCAAAAACTGCGACAGCTATTAACTACAACAACCCGCTTGTAAAAATTATTCCATTTAAAAATCCTGTACCATATAGTGGAGGAGCGAGTGCATGCGGTAGATGTACTGTGGG
>JAYQUI010000038.1:0-12439 GCA_038147655.1 Nitrosomonadales bacterium | reverse complement strand
GACAAGGGGGCAACCCAATCATCATCTACCGTATCATGAAAGCCAACAAAACCAATGGCATCACTATTTTGGTAAGCAGAGTTTTTAATAATTTTTGCAATCTCTGCCGCACGCTCTAACTTGCTTGCTTGACCAAAACTCATGCTGGCTGATAAATCATTGAAAATCATAATGGGTGTAGCGCTTCTTTGATTAAAAATGCGCACATAAATCTGATCCATGGGATCTCTCATTGTCATTCGAAGATCTATCCTTCTTGGGTCTGGATAATCAAGAAGATTTGAGTGACCGGCAAATTCAATCCCCATACCTCGCTGATCCGATTTATGTCTTCCTGGGTGAATGGCTTTAGACTTCCAGTTAATATGATAATTAAAGAATTCGACAGACATTAATGCGCGCTAACCTTATTGATTATTTCAGTAGTTAATTCTCTGGATATTTCAGTTCTTCTTAAATCATATACAGGATTAAACACTAATCTGTGCGCAATAGTTTCATGGAAAATTTGATGAACATCTTCTGGAAGAACTGACGAACGATTGTTCATCCATGCATTAACTCGAGCACATTTCATCATCATACTAATTCCTCGAGGACTAGATCCAGATACAATAAGCCTGCTGATATCAATATCAGATATCTTAATATTGAAATTCTGTGGTTTTATCGTTGCCTTCCATAAATTCAAAGCATATTTTTCTAATTCTTTTGTGGCATCAATATTTTCTTGAATTTCGGCAGCTACATTATTTAGCTGATCAAAGCTTAATTGATCTTTTTTGACTTTGGTTATTAGTTCATCAGCATTGTGAAATTTTGTATCAAAAATCAAATCAGTCATTAAGCCATCGTTATTAGGAATTACGATTGGAATTTCCATCATAAATCGATCCCTTGCAGCAGAGGGTATTTCAAATGTCTCTTCTTTTTCAACTTGATTTCGATCTGCAAAAACAATTAAATGAGGAAAGTGAAACTCTTGGTTAAATGCAGAAAGAGTTTTCTCAGCCATGATTCTTAGCATAAGAGAATGCACCTGTGGCCTTGCTCGATTTATTTCATTGAAGAAAAAGATACTTAAATCTTCACCAGATCTTAGGACAGGACCTTTATCGACATGGGGTTTGCCATCATCACCTAAATAGGTATGGTAGATCAAATCATTTGGCATTAAGTCAATGGTCCCCTCAATCCTCTCATAACCGCCGCCAATTCCTCGAGCAACAGCACGCAGCATTGTAGTTTTTCCGACTCCAACATCACCTTCTAATAAGACATGTCCACGAGCAAATATTGAGATAAGGATGAGACGAATTGGATTTTCTTGACCTAGGATAACTTCATTAATTTGTTTCTCAAGAGTTGTTGCACTTTTTAACCAATCAGCGAGATTTTTTTTTGCCATTAATTGATCTTTCTATAAAAACTAAAGGTTTCTGAATTAATCATTAAACTATTTTTATTGTTTATAATGATGAATTATAAATAAACTAAAATATAACATGACTAGTAAAAATAGCTATTCTTACGATGAATTGATTAAGTGCGGCCAGGGACAAATGTTTGGCCCCGTAAATGCTCAACTGCCTTTGCCCCCGATGTTAATGTTTGATCGAATTATTGAAATCAATGACAATCAAGGTGAATTTAACAAAGGATTCATCCATGCTGAAATGGATATTAATCCTGACCTTTGGTTCTTTAAATGTCATTTTGAAAATGATCCTGTGATGCCAGGTTGTCTAGGGTTGGATGCGATGTGGCAATTAGTTGGTTTCTTTCTTGGCTGGAAAGGTGGAGAGGGAAAAGGAAGAGCTTTGGGTAGTGGTGAGGTTAAATTTACTGGTCAAGTCCTTCCGAACGCAAAAAAAATTACATATTTAATCAATTTAAAACGTGTGATTATGAGAAAATTGGTGATGGGTATTGCAGATGCTAAAATGCAAGTTGATGGACGTGTAATTTAT
Source organism: Nitrosomonadales bacterium (assembly GCA_038147655.1). Classification (GTDB taxonomy): domain Bacteria; phylum Pseudomonadota; class Gammaproteobacteria; order Burkholderiales; family Methylophilaceae; genus BACL14. The sequence continues at coordinate 10,469 of JAYQUI010000038.1, read as the reverse complement.
GAGGCAAATGATTTGAAAGTTGGTTTATTTAAGACAACAGAAAATTTTTAAGGAAAGCATTTGAGAAGAGTAGTTATTACTGGATTGGGTATTGTTTCAAGTTTAGGAAATAATCAGTCCGAAGTGAAAGATAGCCTTTACCATGGCAAGTCAGGAATCACCTTTCAGCCTGAATATGCAGAAAGAGGGCTTCGCTCCCAGGTCGCTGGCTCAGTAAATATTAATTACGAAGAATTGATAGATCGTAAACTTCTCCGCTTTATGGCAAAAGGCCATGCTTATGCCTGGATTGCCATGCAGGAAGCAATTGCAGACGCTAAACTTAGTGATGATTTAGTATCTAATCCTATGACAGGCCTCATTGTTGGCGCAGGAGGAACATCAACTGAATCTATGCTGCAAGGAACAGAAACGCTGGCTGAAAAGGGTATTAGGCGTGTTGGCCCTTATATGGTAACTAAAACAATGTCTAATGGCGTGGCAGCCTGTTTAGCTACCGGCGCAAAGATTAAAGGAATTAATTATTCGATCAGCTCCGCTTGCTCCACCAGCGCACATTGTATTGGGAATGCAGTTGAACAAATCCAGCTCGGTAAGCAAGATATTGTTTTTGCAGGGGGAGCAGAAGAAGAACATTGGACTATGAGCTACCTTTTTGATGCCATGGGAGCAATGTCATCAAAGTTTAATGACGCCCCTGAAACCGCCTCAAGAACATTTGATAAAGATAGAGACGGGTTTGTAATTTCTGGAGGAGCAGGAATTTTAGTTTTAGAAGATTATGAACATGCGAAAAAAAGAGGCGCAACTATTTATGCTGAAGTGACAGGCTACGGAGCTACATCGGATGGTCACGATATGGTTGCACCAAGTGGAGAGGGTGCGGAGCGATCAATGTTAATGGCGTTAGGAAATGTCGAGAAAGTTGACTACATCAATACGCATGGTACAAGCACACCGGTTGGTGATGTTGTTGAAATTAATGCAATAAAAAATGTTTTTGCTTCAGGAAGATTTGGAGATATTCCTTTAATCGCTTCAACCAAATCATTATCTGGTCATGCCTTAGGTGCAGCTGGAGTTAATGAAGCCATTTATTCTCTTATCATGATGAAAAATGATTTTATTGCGGCTTCTGCAAATGTGGACAATATTGATGAAAATATTCAGGATGTGCCGATAGTAACTAAGTTAATTGAGAATAAACAAATTAACACGATTATGTCAAACAGCTTTGGATTTGGTGGCACTAATGCAACCCTGCTATTTTCCAAAATCAATTAAGTACCACAATCAAGGCAGCTTCTCTTAATTCTGACATGGTGATGTTGAAAGTTCGATAACCACTTTCAAGTTTCATAAACTCAATACCAATTTGCATAGAGATAATCTCTTTATATTGAGAAATGTGAGTGAATTCGATATTGTTTTTGGATGCAACGATGATTAGCTCAAGACACCTCTTTTTATGAATTTCTTTTATCAGTTGAGTCACATCTGGAGAGGATAGTTTCTCAATGCTTAACACCTCATTGGGAAGAACAATTATTGATTGGTTATACCTTTTATTATTAATTTTTAACCAATTTTCTTCGTAGGCACTGATATAATTAAGTTCTTTATCAGTCATTTCATGGAATTTCATAATCTGATAATTTGTTGATAATTTTATTAATTATATAGTTATTTAAAAGTGAAAAAAATTCAAAAATCTAATAAGTTGGATGATGTTTGTTATGACATTCGTGGACCTGTATTAGGCCATGCAAAGCAAATGGAGGAAGCAGGCCATAAGGTGATAAAAATGAACATTGGTAATCCAGCTGCTTTTGGGTTTGAGGCGCCTGATGAAATTACACAAGATGTAATCAGAAACATGTCCCAAGCTTCTGGCTATACTGAAAGCCATGGTTTTTTTGCTCCAAGAAAATCAATCATGCATTATGCGCAAGAAAAACAAATAAAGGATGTAGATGTTGATGACATTATCATCGGTAATGGCGTTTCAGAATTAATTGTTATGGCGATGCAAGGCCTAATCAATAATGGAGATGAGGTGCTGATCCCGATGCCAGATTATCCGCTTTGGACTGCTGCAGTTAGGCTAGCTGGTGGAAAACCAGTCCACTATGTATGTGATGAAAAACAAAAATGGTATCCAGATTTAAATGACATTAAATCTAAAGTGACATCCAAGACAAAAGCAATAGTGGTCATTAACCCAAATAATCCAACTGGATCTTTATACCCGGATGAAATTTTGATGGGAATTATTCAAATTGCTAGAGAAAATAATCTGATTGTTATGGCAGATGAGATTTACGATAAGGTTCTTTATGATGGAAATAAGCACACCTCAATCGCATCATTGGCCGATGATATAGTTTTTTTAACCTTCAATGGTTTGTCAAAAAATTACAGAGCTTGCGGTTATCGAGCTGGCTGGCTTATTTTGTCTGGCGATAAAAAAAATGCATCAGATTATTTAGAGGGTTTAAATATGCTTGCATCAATGAGACTGTGCTCAAATGTGCCAGGTCAATTGGCAATTCAAACTGCTCTTGGCGGTTATCAAAGCATTAACGATCTTGTTGCTCCTCAGGGTAGGTTAGCTAGACAAAGAGATTTAGCATATGATTTAGTGTCGCAAATTCCTGGGGTAAGCTGTGTGAAGCCTGATGCGGCGATGTATTTGTTTCCTAGACTGGATCCAAAAAAATACAAAATTGACAATGACCAAGAACTTATTTTAAAAATTCTTATTGAAACAAAAGTACTCCTGGTCCAAGGAAGCGGTTTTAATTGGTGTGATAATAATCACTTTAGAGTTGTCTTTTTGCCTGATGAAGATAATTTAAAAGTGGCGTTTACAAGATTAAATGAATTTTTTACAGGAATTGTTAAACAATGAGTAAGTTTAAAATAGGAATTTTGGGTTTTGGAACGGTTGGCTCTGGAGTCTTTAATGTGTTGCGCGAAAATCATGATGAAATTTTTGCCAAGACTGGAATAGATTTTGAAATTGTATCTATACTGGACCTTGACCATGAAAAAATTATCAGCGCTGGTGGCAATAAAAAACTGATCGCAAAAGATATTGATGATTTAATCAATGCGTCTGACGTAGTGCTTGAATTAATTGGTGGAACTAGAATTGCTTTTGATTTTGCTAAAAAGGCTTTAAACGCAAAGAAACATTTAGTTACAGCCAACAAGGCATTAATTGCTCTGCATGGGACTGAGCTGTTTAATTTAGCTAAAGAAAATAATGTTTCAATTCTCTATGAAGCCTCAGTCGCAGGTGGTATTCCAATTATTAAAGCATTACGTGAAGGTGTGGTTTCAAATAAAGTGGAATGGGTGGCTGGTATTTTGAATGGAACTACTAATTACATTCTTACTGAAATGAAAAATAATGGGTTGTCATTTGAAACAGCCCTGTCTCAAGCACAATCATTAGGGTATGCTGAGGCGGATCCAACTTTTGACATTGAAGGGATTGATGCAGCTCATAAGATAACAATTATCGCTTCAATTGCTTTTGGAGTTTCATTAAACTTTAACGATGTATTTGTAGAAGGCATAAGTAATCTTCAATTAAAAGATGTGGCATATGCAGAGGAACTAGGCTACAGAATTAAGTTGATAGGCCTAGCCAAGAAAGTAAATCAAGATATTGAAGTGAGAGTGCATCCGACCTTGATTTCTGAAACACAGCTCGTTGCAAATGTAGACGGACCGATGAATGCAGTCTTAGTTATGGGAAATATGTTAGGCCCGACCCTTTATTACGGTGCTGGAGCAGGATCTGATCCAACAGCCAGTGCAGTATTGTCTGATGTGATTGATTTAGCACGCTCAATTTCTAATGGTAATAAGGTTTTTCACATCCCATCCTTCGGTTATGAAGACTCAAGCCTATCTTCATTAAAATTTAAAAAAATAAATGAAATAAATTCCGGTTATTACATAAGAGCTAATTTTGTGGATGCAGCTGGAGTACTAGCAAAAATAACATCATTATTTGCTGATAAAAATATCTCAATCGATGAAATGCATCAAAAAATGCTGAAAAAAAATCAGACAGAAAATGATGTCATTATTGTTGTCAAGAATGCTCAGGAAAAAGAAATTAATAGCATTATTAATGAAATTCAAAAAATGAAATCGAATGTTGGAAATGTAGTGAAAATTAGACTTGAAGAGTTAGCAAAATGAAGTATATCTCTACACGTGGCCAAGCACCAAAAATAAATTTTAGTGATACTTTGATTACAGGATTAGCATCAGATGGAGGATTATATTTACCAGAAAATTATCCTCAACTATCGAAAGAGAGTCTTGAGGAGTTGCGAGATCTGTCATACCCCGATTTAGCTTTCGCTATCATGAAATTATTTATTGATGAGGATGATATCCCTCATGATGATTTAAAGGCCATCATCAATAAAACATATACTAAAGAAAAATTTTCATATACTCGTGAATCTCAAGATTCAAAAGATATCACTCCACTAACAAAAGTAGATAATCATTTATATATTTTATCTTTATCTAATGGCCCAACATTGGCTTTTAAAGATATAGCAATGCAATTTCTTGGAAATATTTTTGAATATCTTTTACACAAAAAAAATAAGACTTTAAATATACTGGGTGCAACTTCCGGGGACACAGGGTCAGCTGCAGAATATGCCATGATTGGAAAAAAGGGTGTTAACGTATTTATGCTATCACCTCGCGGCAAGATGAGTCCATTTCAGACAGCTCAAATGTATAGCTTGCAAGATAATAATATTTTTAATATTTCCATTGATGGTTTTTTTGATGATTGTCAGGATATTGTTAAAGGTGTTTCCAATGACCTTGAATTTAAGGACAAGAATCAAATTGGCGCAGTAAATTCAATCAACTGGGGAAGGATCATTGCTCAGGTGGTATATTATTTTAAGGGGTATTTTTCCTCAACAAAATCATCTGATGAATTGATTGATGTCACAGTTCCCTCAGGAAACTTCGGAAATATTTGTGCTGGCCATATATCTAGAATGATGGGATTACCGATAAGAAAACTTGTTGTGGCAACTAATGAAAATGATGTTCTTGATGAGTTTTTTAAAACGGGTGTTTATAAACCAAGAGCATCTGATGATACCTACCATACATCGAGTCCTTCAATGGATATTTCCAAGGCATCAAACTTTGAGAGATTTGTATTTGATCTAATTGACCGAGATCCTGAAAAATTAAGATCTCTATGGAAAAAAATTGATCAGGGTGAGAGTTTTGATTTATCAAACACGGGCTATTTTGGAAAAGTATCCAATTACGGCTTTACTTCTTCATCTAGTTCTCACCAAAATCGTTTACACTTTATTAAGCTATTACATGAAAAATATAATTTAATTATTGACACACATACTGCAGATGGATTTAAGGCAGCTTTTGATCATTTTGATCAGTCTGAAGAAGTTTCGATGGTTGTTCTGGAGACTGCTTTACCAACAAAATTTGAGGAAACGGTTATGGAGGCAATTAAGTTGAAGCCACCTAGACCCGAAGGTTTATCTAATATTGAACAGTTACCACAAAAATCCTTTGAGATTGAAAACGACATTAACCGAGTAAAACAATTCATTGAGAGTCATTCTTAATTTATGAGGCAATATTTAGATTTATTGAATCATGTTCTAGAACACGGTGATAAAAAAGAAGATAGGACCGGGACAGGAACGATTTCTGTTTTTGGTTACCAAATGCGGTTTGATTTGTCTGAAAAATTTCCTCTGCTAACAACAAAAAAAGTACACCTTAAGTCAGTCATTCATGAGCTCCTTTGGTTTTTAAAGGGATCAACAAATATAGGATACCTAAAAGAAAATGGTGTAAGTATTTGGGATGAGTGGGCAGATGAAAATGGTGATCTTGGTCCAGTCTATGGTTCTCAGTGGAGGTCATGGCAAACGAGTGACGGAAGAACGATTGATCAAATTTCTAATTTAATTGAAAATATAAAAAACAACCCTGATTCGAGAAGGTTGATTGTCTCGGCATGGAATGTCGGCGAGGTTGATAAAATGAAGTTGCCCCCGTGTCATTGTTTTTTTCAATTCTATGTTGCGAATGGTAAATTATCTTGCCAGCTTTATCAGAGAAGTGCTGATATCTTTCTAGGCGTCCCATTTAATATTGCTTCATACGCTCTCTTAACATTAATGATTGCCCAGGTAACTAATTTAGCCCCTGGTGAGTTTGTTCATACCTTAGGTGATGCACATATATATAGCAATCATATTGAGCAAGTTAAACAACAATTATCCAGGGAGGCAAAAGACTTGCCCATTATGAAAATTAATCCGCATGTTAAAGATATTTTTAGCTTTAAGTACGACGATTTCGAGATATTAAATTACGACCCTCACCCATTAATTAAAGCCCCTGTTGCAGTCTAGTGAATACCTTTTCAATCATTGTCGCTATGTCCGAAAACAATGTCATTGGGATTAATAATTCGCTTCCCTGGCATTTGTCTGGCGATCTAAAGCGATTTAAAGCAATCACGACTGGTCATCAAATCGTGATGGGTAGAAAAACCTATGAATCAATTGGCAAGCCATTGCCAAACAGAGTTAACTTTGTTTTAACAAGAAATTTCGATCTAAAGATTGATGGGGTTCATGTAATCAGCTCCTTAAGTGACATTCCAGATTCTGATAAAAAAACTTTTATAATTGGAGGTGGTGAAATTTACAGCCAATTGATTGATAGTTGTGATGAATTATTGGTCACAAAAATTCATCGAGAAATTAATGGCGATGCCTTCTTTCCAATGATAGATCTCTCTGTGTGGGGTTTAGTTGATCAGTCTGAAAAGCTTATTGAGAATGATATTGAGTTTTCTTACCTTACTTATAGAAAAATTTAAATTAAGTTTTCACGCAATCAACAAAGTAGGTCGTTTTTCCGTTTACAGAATCTTTCACTAATCCATGGTTATCTGTCTCAAAGCCTGGAAATAACTCATTAAATTCTTCAGCAAACTGAAGGTAGTTGACAATTTTTTTATTAAATTTTTCCCCTGGGATCAGTAATGGAATACCTGGTGGGTAAGGGGTGAGTAATACTGATGTTACTCTTCCTTCGAGCTCATCAATTGCAATTCTTTCAATTTCTTTATGTGCCATTTTTGCAAAAGCCTCAGTGGGTTTCATGGCAGTTTCAATATCAGAAAGGTACATATCTGTAGTCAGTTTTGCTACATCATATTTTCGATATACTTCATGAATCTCATTACAAAGATCTTTTAGCCCCTTTCTTTCGTACTGAGGATATTTCTGGGTAAATTCAGGAAGTACTCTCCAGATCGGTTGATTCTTATCATAGTCATCTTTAAATTGCTGGAGGGCAGCTAGTAAGGTATTCCAACGACCCTTGGTAATCCCAATCGTGAACATAATAAAGAATGAGTATAAGCCAGTTTTTTCAACAATCACTCCATGCTCTGCAAGATACTTGGTCACAATTGATGCAGGGATACCGATATCATCGTCAAACTCACCTTTCATATTCAAACCAGGGGTGATAATAGTCGCCTTGATCGGATCGAGCATGTTGAAGCCTTCCGATAGCTTATTAAAGCCATGCCAATTATCCTCAGATTTAAGCATCCATGAGTCGCGTGTCTCAATTCCTTCTTCGGTTAAGTCATCTGGACCCCAGACTTTAAACCACCAATCCTGACCCCAGTCGCTATCTACTTTCCTCATTGCTCTTCTAAAATCTAAGGCTTCCATTATGGATTCTTCAACCAGGGCTGTGCCTCCTGGCTGTTCCATCATGGCAGCAGCGACATCGCAGCTAGCAATGATGGAGTATTGTGGGCTGGTTGAACAATGCATGAGATAAGATTCATTAAAGACATCTCGGTCAAGTTTATTATTTTCAGCATCCTGAACAAGAATTTGCGAGGCCTGGCTTAATCCTGCTAATAATTTATGCGTCGATTGAGTAGAAAAAATCATACTGTCTTTACATTTTGGACGATCTTCACCAATTGCGTGATAATCACCATAAAAATTATGAAATGCTGCATGAGGTAGCCATGCTTCATCAAAATGCAAGGTATCAATTTTGCCATCAAGCATTTCTTTGATTTCTTCAACGTTATATAAAACGCCATCATAAGTTGATTGCGTAATTGTGAGGACACGAGGTTTTTGACCTTTATTTTCAATGAATGGGTTTGAGTCAATCTTTTTTTGGATATTTTCCCAACTAAATTCCTCTTTAGGAATGGGGCCAATGATGCCAAAATGGTTTCTTGTCGGCATTAAAAAAATTGGAATGGCACCCGTCATTGTAATAGAGTGCAATACCGACTTATGACAATTCCTGTCAACTATTACAATGTCACCAGGAGCAACCGTTGAATGCCATACCATTTTATTAGAAGTGGATGTACCATTCGTAACAAAATAACAATGGTCAGCATTATAAATTCTTGCAGCATTCTTCTCTGAGGCAGCAACAGGGCCAGTGTGATCAAGAAGCTGCCCTAACTCATCAACCGCATTACAAACATCTGCACGAAGCATATTTTCACCAAAAAACTGATGAAACATTTGACCAACAGGAGACTTTAAAAAGGCAACGCCTCCAGAGTGACCTGGGCAATGCCATGAATATGAGCCATCAGCAGCGTAGTGAGTTAGTGCACGAAAGAATGGCGGGGGAAGGCTATCCAGATAGGACCGCGCTTCTCTGGTGATGTATTTAGCAACAAATTCAGGCGTATCTTCATTCATGTGAATAAAACCATTTAATTCACGTAAAACTTCATTAGGTATATGACGACTTGTTCTTGTTTCACCATGCAGAAAAATAGGTATCTCATCATTACGGTATCGAATTTCTTCCACAAAATCTTTAAGGCTTTTGATTGCTTTTGGATTTTCTTCGACAAATTCCTCATCATCAATTGCTAAAATAAAAGCCGAGGCTCGACTTTGCTGTTGTGCAAAGGAGGCAAGATCCACATAGCTTGTGACGCCGACTGCCTCAAAACTCTCTTTTTTGATGGCATCTGCAAGAAGTCTTATCCCTAAACCAGAAGAATTTTCTGATCTAAAATCTTCATCGATAATAATGATAGGAAAGTTGAATTTCATTATATTTTCGGCGGAGTAACACCAGTTTGACCTTGATATTTTCCACCACGGTCTTTGTAAGATACTTCACAAACTTCATCAGATTCGAAAAATAGAACTTGGGCACAACCTTCACCAGCATATATTTTTGCGGGCAGGGGAGTGGTATTACTAAACTCTAAGGTTACGTAACCCTCCCATTCAGGTTCGAATGGAGTGACATTAACGATAATTCCACATCTGGCATATGTGGATTTACCAAGACAAACAGTCAGTATATTTCTTGGTATTTTAAAGAATTCAACTGTTCTGGCTAGGGCAAAAGAATTAGGAGGGATAATGCAGTGATCTGATTCAAATTCAACGAAAGAGTTTGGGTCGAATTCTTTAGGGTCAACAATAGTGGAATTAATATTTGTAAATACTTTAAATTCATTCGCACATCTGATGTCATAACCATAGCTTGAAGTTCCATAAGAAACAATTTTGTTTCCTTCTTTTTCTCGAACCAGTCCTGGTTCAAAGGGTGAAATCATGCCATGATTTTCTGCCATTTCCCTTATCCAACGATCAGATTTAATTGCCATTGTTATCCTAAAAAATTGTTACTCTATATTAATACTACTTCGCCAAAATTGGTCTGAATTTTCAAAAATAATTTTTGAGTCTATCGGGTCCCTTGATCCAGCAGGATAAGTATGAACTGGAACTGATGAGTCTTGCCATTTTTCAATAATAGGGTCTATTAGTTTCCATTGAGCGTTTACTTCATCAATATGTAAAAATCTAGACTGATTGCCCTCAATAAGGTCAAGCATTAAGGTTTCATAAGAATCAATGGTTTCATCTCCTTCGAATCTTATTCCTCCATCAAGCTGAATTTTTCTAGATTTTGTGTCATCCAGTCCAGGAACTTTTGTATTAATTTCAATGTGAATTGACTCTTTTGGTTGAATGCTAATGATAATCCAGTTGTCATTTATCTCACCATTTGGTGTTTTTATTGGTTTTAATTTAACTGAAATATAGGTTGCATTTTCGTGTAACCTTTTAGCAGTTCGAAGATAGATAGGCACATCTTTCCATCTTTCATTTTCTATAAAAAATTTAACTGCTGCATACGTTTCAACATTACTGTCTTGGCCTAATTCTTCGAGGTAGCCTTTTACTTCTCCTTCGTTTGATATCGTTCCCGCAGTGTACTGAGCCCTAAAGACATACTTTTCAAAATCATCAATCGGTACAGGTTTAATCTGGTTCAGTAACTTAATTTTTTCTTCTCTTACGTCATTTGGAGAAAAACTTTTTGGCTTCTCCATAGTG
>JAYQUI010000037.1:0-12456 GCA_038147655.1 Nitrosomonadales bacterium | reverse complement strand
GCTTACCTCCACCACTTACCTATTCAATAAAGTCTAATCAAGTCCATAAAACTGCTAAGAATACATTATATGTCAATATTTTTAAGTCCAATCAAGTCAAATACTGCCAATGTAATCTATAAAAATCACGGGTTAACAGCCCCATTTAAATTTTTTTATGATGCAAAAGTAAGATTTATAGTTTTATAATTTATTGTAATGATAAAAGATAATAAAATTAAATTGCTTCACTGGAATCTATTTCAATTTTTATATTTATTATTTTTTTCAGCCATAGTATGGTTCCTTTGGAATTGGGAATTCTCTCGAAATTTTTTGGATATTGTTGATTTAAAAATTTTCTATTTTCTTAACGGCTTAATTGAAAGTTCAAAAACTTCTCAAATTTTTTGGGCATTACTTAATAATAGGCTTGCTGATTTGATTCCAGCAATTTTGATTTTTATCTTACTTCTTAGCTATATTAAAGATACAAATATCCAAATTACACTTGAAAGAATTCTATTAATTATATTTTTTATTTCGTCAGCTGCATTGGTAATTGTAATTTTCAAATCCCTTATTTTTTATGACATTGATCGCTTAAGCCCTAGCTTAGTTATTGATACAAGTGTTAAGCTTCGAGATAAAGTTCCTTGGGCATATCCAAAAGACGAAAGTCAAGCAAGCTTTCCTGGAGATCATGCTACGGTACTGTTGCTATGTGTTTTGTTTTTTAAATATTTTTCAACAAAAAAAATGACATATTTATCTATATGTATTTTACTTTTTTTTATGATGCCTAGATTGGTAAGTGGCGCGCATTGGTTTACAGATATAATTATTGGATCAACGATAATTACATCTACATTTTATGCTTTCTTTGTTAAAACACCATTGGTTAAAAAAATTATTGAAAAAGTTATTTATCATAAAAAACTTAGTAAATACCTTACCAAATGAATTTATGAAGATTTTTTATCGAAGATTCCTACTTAAAATTTAGGTCTTGATCAAGTCCACATAAAAATCATTAACTGATTAATTTAAAAATTTTGCAAAACCTTTTGTAAAGGGTGATGGATTCTTGAGCATTTTTTCAAGCTCAATGTTATCTTTTGACCCATGATTATATTTACATGAATTTAGATCAGGCAAGTAAATATCTCCAGTTGAATCTATATGAACTAAGGTATGGTATTTAATTTTAGATGAAAGTTGAATAGTCTCCTTGTCAGTCGATAAATCTACATCTCCGTAACATAAACATACAGAACTATGCTCATGAGAAGATTCAATAGCCACTCCAGTTCCACGAATAGCCAACAATCCATGTCTAACATTAATCTTTCTGCTCTCACCTTTCTTAAAAGCCCCTATCAAAAAGCCATGAATTAAGTTTCCTAGAGACTTTTCATCAATATCAGGAAGGATAAATATAGAATTTCTACTTATTGAATAAGCAGAATTTTCATATGTAAATTTAATAGAACCATTTGAAAATGTCTGGATTTTATCATTGGCTTTAAAAATATAATCCACATCAATTGGTTGCTCATTTACGAATACTTTTCCCTCAATATGAAAAATATTATTTTCAGCAAAAACATTAAATGAAATTATTAGCAAAAGTATCGCTGTAAACTTATAATTAATTTTTATCACAAATAAATTTTCCTCCTTTTAAAAATAATTGTCTAGTAATTAAAAAAGTATCTTTTATAAAACTATAGGCGTATCATTGATTTATGAAAGATGCTTACTTAAATATAAGTGAGATCGCACATTCGCTCAATATTGACCATAAAACTCTTATGCAATGGGTTCATGATGGCAAATTTCCCCCACCAAAAAAAATAATCAACGATCGTTTTACCATTTGGAGCTATGCTGTCATCGAAAATTGGATTGCGCAACAAAAAGAAAATCAAGAATGGTTTGATGACATTGACCCAGATTCTTAAAAGAATACAGTTAAATATATGTCTAAAATTTATTGTTCTTATTGCAAAAACTCACCTTAAGAAAAGTTAGAATAATCTGACCAATTATGATTGAGTAGATAATATGTGAGACAAAGTGCGCTCCCCGCATAATTTGCACGCTTGATAATATAAAGATCATTAAATAGGCAAATATCCATGTTTGTTTTTTCATTTTTTTTACGATCAGTAGTGATAAAACCCAGATGAAAGATGAGGCATGTGCTGATGGTGAGCATTGTCCATTTTCCCAATTTACTGGAATAGAATCTAATATTCTCAAATATAAGCTTTCTCCGCCATAAATAACTAACTCCCTTGGGCAGTGCATCGCTGAAAGCTCCCTACTCCACCAAATTGAGGTAGGAATCAGAATTGAGGCTATGGATATAAATAATAATTCTCGAGTTGAGAAATAATATTGATAAAAATTTTTCTTAAATAAGCCTGATGTAACTAAAGCAAGCCATATCGATACGGCAAACAATATGAATAAATATTTTGGATAATTATGCAGCATGATTCCCAGCGACTTATTTTCACCTTGGAGGATGAATTGATTTTGATTGGTATTAAAAAAGAGATCAGAAAAAAATAGGTCGAAATCAGTGTATTGACTTAACAATACCACAAATAAAAAAATACCTAACAAGGACCCAATTGATTTCAGCATCTAATCTCCAAGGGTAATCATTGAACTTTCAGCATTCATGTATGCGTTTGTTTCAACCTCTGTCAATCTTAATAATGTGTCGCTTATATCGTAATGAGTAAATGACTCATCTTTTAATTTAAATGTTTCTTCATAATTAACATCACTGCTTCCTTCAGGTGCCCATAAAAATACCGGCACATGTGTTTGTTCTTTGGGGGCTATGGCTTTTGGCAGACCGTGAAGATATACACCATTCTCACCTAAAGATTCTCCATGGTCTGAAACATACAACAAGGTGACTTCATAAGTATCAGTAAATTTTTCTAATTCTTTTATTAATTCGCCAAGAAAATAATCGGTATAGAGAATCGAATTATCATACGCATTATTGATTTCCTCATTAGAACATTTAGTAATGTCATCGGTGTTGCATGCGGGTTTAAATTTTTCAAATTCATTAGGATATCTTTTATGGTAAGCGGGGCCATGGCTGCCCATTTGATGAAGAATGATTAAATTATCGACTTTTGGATCTAATACACCGCCGATGTGACTGATTATCCCAACGTCCCTGCATTCATCATCACAAACAGTATTATTTTCACTTGATTTAAAGCTTTTGTAGCTCACGCGATCTGCGACATGTTTACTATCAGAATTGTTATCAAACCAATGAATGTTGACATCTTCAGGAGGCATAATATCTAAGACATTTGCTTTATATTGTGCTTTGGAAACTTTAAATTCTTTATTGTCTTGCAATGCAAACATACAGGGCACTGAGACAGCAGTTGATGTTCCACATGCAGTAAAATTAGAATAGGAAATTAAATTTTTTACTTTTTTTAAATTCGGTGTTGTATCTCTCTCATAACCATTAATTCCGAACCGATCGTATCTTGCAGTTTCTCCTACCACCAAAACAATTAACTCTTCGCGTTCATGATGTTCGTCGATTTCTACGATCTGTGAATGATATTGACCTTCATCAAAATTTTTATTTATAAAAAAAGTCTCACTTGAAAATTTGAATAGATTAAACAAACCATACGCAGGATTATTAAGATATCTGATCTGCTTGTGTTCACGCAAAAAATCCGACATTTCTTTTGATAAGCTCCAGCTGGTGGATATCAAAATCACTAAGGATAGAACAATGAAGTATAGTCTGCTGGTTAGAACGGATAGATATGATTTAGATGGAAAAAAATTAAATCTATGAATAACAAAAATAATTAAAAGAAAAAAAATTAACAGTGAGCTGACCGAAAATAAATTTAGTAAATCTGATGCCTCGTTGATATTGGTTTGAAATATATTTCTCCACATACCAACACTAAAAATGGTCCCATATTTAAATAAGAAAAAATTAAACACAGAAGCACTAATAACAACTAAAAGAGCTGTGTATTTTGTTGATACAAAAAGATTAATGAAGGAAATAAAAATAACGTGCAACAAAAAGAAAAAAACATAGAGCCAAACTTGAAAAATAACATTAGCATCCGCAAAACTTTGATGGATTGTTTGAAATAAGTGGTAATTACCTGCTAAATAGGTTGCTAATAAAAACCATAAATAATTACGATTATCTTTGAATGGCTGGATGTTAATGTCTATTAAACGTTTGATCGGTGCCATCTAATTTTTCGAGTTTTTTTGAATAGGGATCGCCAACAATAATACTATCCTGCAAAAAGTCGTGACTCAGTAAACTCTCATGAGATAAGAATTTATCGTATTTGATACCTAAGAAGTCAGTGTAGCTATAGATAAAATCTGAATTATTGTATTGTCGAATAAACATTGACGGATTATTGAATTTTGATTTTAATTTTTCATTATCTCCAACCCAAAAAAAGAATGGGATTGCATACATGCCTAAGGTAGGAGTCGCCTCATTCCTTCCCTGAAATTGGTGATCACCCACATCATAAACTTCTTCACCGTGGTCAGAGAAATAAACTAGGCTGCTATTCTCAATGTTGGCTATTTTTAACATATCAATTAATTCATACACAACATGATCGTTATATAAAACGGCATTGTCATAATGATTGATTCGCTCCACTTTATCTTTTGGTATTTCCTTATTCATTAATAAATCATCATTAAAGTATTTAAAAGTTTCAGGATATCTATATTTATAGCTCATATGCGTCCCTATGAGATGAACAAAGATAATCTTTTTTTCATCCTGATTATTTAATAGTTCCTGATATGGTTTAAATACTTTTTCATCAAAACTATAAGAGTTTTGGCTTCTAGCATTGTTAAGAAAAAACTGTTCATCAGTTTGTTTTGCAAATGAAGTCAGCATGGTATTTCGTGTGGTCAAGGTTTGCTGATTGGATACCCAATACAACTTATACCCTGCTTGCTTTAAAATTGACATTAAAGATGGCTGAGTTTTGTATAGGTTTGGATTAGACTGATCGGCAAAGGTGAGCACCTGTTCAAGACTTTCAATAGTATTGGGCCGTGATGAAAACACGTTGGTAAATATTTCTAACTCATCTTTAATGGACTCAAGCTTTGGGTTTGTATTTCTTTGATACCCATAAAGAGACATATGTAGCCTTGAAGTTGATTCACCAATGACAATGACATGCGTTGCTGGTATTTTAAATTCATCCACAACTAAACCACTAACGGTTTGATTTTGATTTAATTCATTGAGATTTTTTTCCACAATTTTGATCTCATCTTGATAATCCAGATATGCACCGATCAATTGATAAGGTGATGCAACCGACATATGACGATGCACATTTGCCGCAAAAGCATCAAAAGAACCCCTTTTAACGCCACGTTTTATAGGAGAGGAAAAAACTAAAGCCAAAATAATTGCAGAAAGAATCAGTTTTGTTTTATTTGAGATTTCAAAATTTTTCACCTCTTTCCAAAAATAGAAACAGGCAATTAGATAAAAGGTAATTAGAACAAACACACTCAAAGAAAAATAGTTTTGCAGATACTCTTTGGACTCAGCAATATTTGATTCAAAAATGATAAAAAATAAGCTTTGTGTTAATTCTTGCTTATAAATAATGGCATAAAAGACACTAGGCAACGCAAGTAAAACAAATGGAATTCCCATGTATAAAGTTATTTTTTTGGCACTATTTGGAAAAATAATGACTGGTAATGTCCATAACAAAGAGATGGCAACAATATCCTTAAGAGCTTCGAAATTGGAATAATAAAAAAAGGATAAATAGATCTGTGCTGCACCTGTGATGAATACAAAAAACAGGTAGCTGTATAACAATCTGGTATTCAAGAAATCCCCTCCCAAGAAAATCTACTGATGGATCATACCAGAAAAAGTAAGTTATGTTTTAAAAGCCTTTGGACTTAAAAAAGAAATAAAAAAGGATTCCAAGCAGACAAATAGGAAGAGCTAAAATGAATGATTCTTTCGGGGTGTTAAAAATACTTTTTAATGCTTCGCGGTAATAAAAACCAACCATTAATAAGATTAAAAAAAGGCCTAAAATTCGAGCAAAATCTGATTCCATAGTTACATGCAAACAATGGTGCCGCTTTCAAAGAGAGTGCATTTTTTTACAACGCCATTGTCATCTGAGATTTCAATCGTCTCTTCAGCAAAACTGGCATGGAATAAGATAAGACTTGAAATAATAAGTGTTTTCAAAAATATTTGTAACTTCATCATACCTTTATGATAAAGAATAAAATAAAAAGTGCCTCTTTATTTGATAATATTAAAAAATGAATTATGAATGCCTCATGGATGTATGGAGTGGTTGGCTAGTTGCCTCCTTTTACATTATTTCCTTTATTTATTTTTCAATCAAAAGAAAAGATGCCGATTTAGTGTCTTTAATCATCCCTGTCTTAATTTTAGGAAACTTCTTCTTACTGATTTTTATCATTTATTCTCAAATACAATGTTAGAGCTCAAAGGAACTCTTTTTCAGAGAAAAGTTTGGGATGCGATAATGAACATTCCAAAGGGTGAAGTGAGAACTTATAAAGAAATAGCCATATCCATTGGCCGCCCAAATGCTTACCGAGCTGTAGCAAGTGCGTGCAAACATAACCCCTACCCCATTGATATTCCATGCCATCGTGTTATCCCTGTCACAGGTGGCGTAGGAAATTACTTAGGGGTTGTTAATTGTGAAAAGAAGAAAAGATTACTGAAAGCTGAGGGAGTGGATGTAACTCTTGATTAATTTAAACGTTTATCAGTGTTCCTAGCTTGTTTCAAAAGAATATTTTCCATTTCGGTCTCTTTCGCGCTTCTCTCTTTCCAGGTAATGGCTTTTGATGTCGCATACTGACCCTTATATTCCTCTTTAATTAATTTGTTATATTTCCAGCCTTCGATCAGCTTCTCATTGCCCTTATTGTCACTCCATGAGATTTTTGTGGTGGTCGGCATGATGTCGTAATATTCAGCGGGAATTTCCACCACATCATATCCAATTGAATTCAGTTTACATATTAAATCCTCAGCCCCAACGCTGGATTCAAGGATCTCGTCTTCAGTAAGCTGGAAAGCTTCAATCTCAGGATAGGTTTTGGCTAAATAGATTTGCAAGGGTGAGCCTTTAGGAATAACAACGCGATAAATTAATTCATCATTAACTTCCTTCGTGAAAAAATCCCAGTAACTGATTGAGCCCCTATGCCAAATTTCCTCGGCAGAAGCCTTAATCACGATACCGTGCTTTTCCAGATTTTCATCTTCGTCATCAAAAAAATTAAAATCTTCCGACATGTATATATCCCAAATTGAATGCTATTAAAGATTAGTGAATGCTTAAAAAGTTGCCTATTCTTCCAAATAATTGGTGGTTTGTCGACTCAAGATTTCTCTTTTGAGTAACAGGCCGCGATGAGAGACAAGAATCCCATTAAAGAAAGATAATAACCCACATAATCAAATCCAAAATTATTAGCAAGCCATAAAGCAATAAACGGAGCAAATGAGGCTCCTAAAATACCTGACAAATTAAATGACAGCGAGGCACCAGTGTACCTCACCTCGGTTGGAAAGACATTAGATAACATAGTGCCTAAGGGGCCATAGGTGAGTCCCATTAAGGCCATCCCAATAAATAAGGTCATCATTACGCCAATGGAATGAATACTGATCACCTCTTCTAAGAATAGACCAAATACAAGAATAAAAAATGAGGTAACAACCATCATCTTTCTTGGGGTCAGCTTGTCTGCAAAGAAGGCTGATAATGGAATCATCCCTGCAAAGAAGAGTATCGAGTAGAGCTGAATGATAAGAAATTCCTCATCAGTGAAATTGAGATGCTGAATTGACCAGCCAGCAATGAATACAGTCATCAGATAAAAGATTCCAAAGGTGGCAATCCCAGTAAAGGCTGCAAGGAATAAAGGAAGTTTTTGCTCTCTAAATATTTTTGCTATGGGTACATTTTGATGCAGTTTTTTATTTTGGCTAGCTTTTATAAATTCTGGAGTTTCGGAGATCTTTAACCTGATATATAAACCAATTGCGATTAGTAACGCACTGGCAATAAATGGAATTCGCCAGCCAAAGTTAAGAAAATCTTCCTTGGTCAACATTTCAGTTAAGATCAAAAAGATCCCACCAGACATTAATAAGCCCAATGGTGCTCCTAATTGAGGAAACATACCAAACCATGCACGTTGACCCTTTGGCGCATTCTCCACAGCCAATAAGACTGCTCCACCCCATTCACCGCCCAAGCCAAAACCTTGCCCAAATCTGCATAGAACAAGTAATATTGGCGCCAAAATACCCACAGATTGATAACTGGGGAGCAAACCAATCATAATGGTCGATAAACCCATGGTAAGCAAAGCAGCAACCAGTGTAGCCTTGCGGCCAATTTTATCGCCAAAATGTCCAAAAAATGCTGAACCAAGAGGTCTGGCAAAAAATGCAACCGCAAAGGTCGCTAATGACTGTAGCATTTGTGTGGTCGGACTTGATTCTGGAAAAAAAAGATACGGAAAAACCAAGATTGCCGCATTGGCATAGATATAAAAATCAAAAAATTCAATGGTTGTGCCAGCAAGGCTAGCCAATAAAACAGTCGTTTTAGAATTAGTTTTATTCGTCATTAAAAGCTTTACGAAAGATTAATCAGATGACAATCTAACATTAAAGCTTCATAAAGTGTTAATCCTCAGAATCGGGGACAAATCTTAATACCGCACTATTAATGCAGTATCGCTTGCCAGTGGGTGGAGGCCCGTCATTGAATACATGTCCTAAATGAATCCCAGAGCTTGCACTAAGCACCTCAACTCTCATGCCATCGTCATGGAATGATAATGCACCTGGAATGGGATCAAAGAAACTTGGCCATCCTGTTCCACTATCAAATTTTGTATCACTTCTAAACAATTTGGCACCAGTGAGCGGATCTACGTAGTAACCTGGCTCCTTGTTATCCAACAATGAACCGGTAAATGGGTATTCGGTACCATTTTCAAAAGCAATTTTTCTTTGTTCAGGAGTCATGGTTTGCAGACTTACCCATTCCCAGAATCGCTTTTTATCACCGTCATAACCAGTATATCGAGCAATTTCTTGATTATTTTTGGTCATTACTATCGTCGGAGTGACTACCACAGGCTCATTTAGCTGGACCGAGCCATTATTATGATCGTAAGTTTCGACGAGCCTGACTTCAGACTGCCAGACTTGAGTCACATCCTTCTTAAATAACTGACAGGACGAGCAATCTTCTGCCTCATAAACAACTATTTGTAATTCTTGAATGATTTCTGGTGATAGATGTTCTTGCTTCATTTTTCTAGCCTCTAACAAAGTAGTGATGCTCAATAAAAAAATAAAAAATACGGGAAATACTAAGTAATTTTTCATTATTAATAAAGTGTTGTTGTCAATAATTTTAATAGATTAAATTCATAATATAATGTTCAATATTAAATAAAAACTATTTATAATCAATTATTTATAAATAATAATTAAAGTAGATAATAAAATATATATTTATTGAAAAAAAAATTATTTCACGTACTCTTGTAAGCATGAATCAATTTGATAAGGTTATTTCTCGTTTCAACACCGATTCCGTCCGCTGGGATAAGTATAACAAAGACATTATCCCTCTTTGGGTTGCAGATATGGATTTTGAAACCCCTCAGTGTGTCATTGATGCCGTCGCCAAAAGACTCGATCATAAAGTTTTTGGTTACTCTCATGCACCATATCAATACAAAGAAGAAATAACTCAATACATTAAAGATCAATTTGACTGGACTATTGAGCCTGAATGGATTGTATTTACTCCTAGCTTAGTTTCCAGCTTGTATTCAATTGCCCTACAACTAACACAGGCTGATGATCATTTGTTGACACTGCAACCGGTATACCATCATATCTTGCAGGCGGCATCTTTTTCTAATAGAGATTATTCCACTGTACCGTTAGATAACTATAACCATCGACTCATTCTTGGTGCAGACGGGCTTAAGCATTTCCAAAAGAATAATACCCGCCTATTGTTCTTCTGTAATCCCCATAACCCAGGAGGGTCAGTATATACAAAGGCTGAACTCAATGACATTGCCGAATTTTGTGTGAACAACAACATTGTGATCTGTTCAGATGAGATTCATTGCAATATGATTCATGATGGGATTCAGCACATCCCCATCGCGAGCTTATCTGAGGAGATTGCAGACCAATCCATCACATTAATGTCCTTGAACAAGGTGTTCAATATTCCAGGACTTGGATTGGCTTGGATGATTTGCAAGAATAAAGAGATAAGAAAGAAGATACAAGCACAAATTGGCACCCTGATCCCTGATCCGCAAATTATCAGCTATGTCAGTACCCAAGCTGCTCTTCGTCATGGAGAACCGTGGCGACAAGAACTTATTCAATACCTTGAGAGCAATAAGTTAATGTTAAAAAATAATATTAAACAGATGCAGCCATTACAAATGTACACAATGGAAGCCAGCTATTTAGCGTGGATTGATTGTAGTCAATTAGAGATTAAAGATCCGGCACAATTATTCTTAGACCATGGTCTTGCATTCCAGCCTGGATCGATGTTCCAGCAAGATAATCATGTGAGAATTAATATCGCCACACCCAAATCGGTTCTCATTGAAGCTTTAGACAGAATGCATGCCGCTATTGATAGTCTTCAAGCCTAAAACAAATCTTTTAGTTTTTTTAATTCTTTAATATTCTCAATTTCGCCAAGCTCGGACTCAATTTTTTTAATGGCCTTTTCTGCTTCTCGATCAATTTGTTTTTTTAGGTCCTTTTCAAGATCATTCACTAAATTTTTAAAATTAACAGCTCTCTTCAAATCTTTTTCCATAGCATCAAGGAATACCTTCATTAACTCGTCTGCCAACAACCCATTCTCTTTTGCCCCAATGTTACTTAATTTAATATTAGGCAGCTGGACAGATAAGGTTTGACTGGAGGCAAATGGCATAGCCGCCTCAACTTTAGTATTGATCATCTCAAAGGAGCGAATAATAATCTTTTT
Organism: Nitrosomonadales bacterium; assembly: GCA_038147655.1. Classification (GTDB taxonomy): domain Bacteria; phylum Pseudomonadota; class Gammaproteobacteria; order Burkholderiales; family Methylophilaceae; genus BACL14. The sequence continues at coordinate 1,324 of JAYQUI010000037.1, read as the reverse complement.
ACTTTGTTGTGTTTTTGATTGACTAGAGGTTTTCTTTTGATCAACAACCGAGTTATTTTTTTGATCACTGTTTTTTTTCTTTGTATTTTTATCTATGTTGTTCTTTAGCTCAACAAAGTTAGTTTTTCCATCATTGAACTCATACACGATATCTGCGTGATTGATAAACACTCTTTCAATGATCACTACGTCATCTAAAATAGTGCCCACATCAATATCTAATTCAGCTTGGTCAAAACGGAAAGCATATTTAGTTTGAAACCCTTCGGGATTACCTTGTTGATAATTATTAAGAACACCGACGCCATCTTTTAAATTTAATTTAACCTGAGCTAGGCTGACATTGGTTTGTGTAGCATCTGAAACAGATGTCACAATAATTTCTCGGACAATTTCATCTAGATTGTCTTTTAAAAAAAATAGTAGTCCAGATATTGCAATCAGAACTATTAAAAAAATGACCAATAATTTTTTCACAATAAAACCTAAAATTACTATTCATAAATTATATTAATTTGTCTTTTTTTTTGAGTCAATTGACTTCAGGAAATTGATATAAGATCATTGAAGAAAATTAAATTTTTTATTCGAGCTCATGGATATTTTAAAATACATAGTATTAATAGATCAGGCCATCAATGAAAACGAATCTGAAATTGAAGGATTAGATCGGGCGATTGGTGATGGAGATCATTTTATTAACCTAAAAAGAGGTATCACCGCCACACTCTCAATGACCGATCAGTTATCGACAATGACTGTGAATGAACAATTTAAGATGATCGGCATGAAAGTGTTATCGACCGTGGGCGGTGCCTCTGGACCCTTATTTGCGACTTTTTTTTTGGAAATGGGTAAACATATCACTGACAGCAAACCATCCCTACAAATTATTGCTGAAGCTTTTACCAAGGCAGTTGATGGGTTAAAACAAAGGGGCAAATCTGATGTTGGTCAGAAAACGATGCTCGATGTGTTAATTCCTGTTGCTGCAAAGTTTCAAGTGCTAGCATCTTCAAACATGAGCACTCAAGAAATCGCTTCAGATATAAACCAGTTTGCGATCGATTGTGCCCATAATACAAAAGACATGCTACCTACCAAGGGAAGATCATCTGGTTTGGGTGAGCGTGCCCTAGGACATATAGACCCAGGGGCAAAAAGTTGTCAGGTAATGATCAGTGCTGTTTGTCAGCACATTCAAGGAGAGTAAATACCAATGAAAAAATTTCTCAACAACCCAGAAAACTTTCTCAAAGAAAGTTTATCCGGTCTAGGTAAAGCCCATCAAAATTTATTACAAGTTCACTTTGACCCCACTTTT
>JAYQUI010000036.1:0-12824 GCA_038147655.1 Nitrosomonadales bacterium | reverse complement strand
CCTTTTTCTCATCTACCACGATGTTGTTCTTAATGAATTTAACTTCGATTTTTCTAATGCTTTGTTGGTGGTAAGTATTGTTACCGTCATATTTTATTTAATATTTAATATAAAAATGAATTACCAAGGATTAGAAAAAATTGTGATTATTCCAACTCTAATTATCTTAGTATTTCATTATTTTTTTTCTCATGATTATTCAATAAGAAATACGGACTCACTTTATTATCTTTCTCATATTACAATTGCGATAATTGCTTATGGTCTTTTAACTTACTCAGCTGTTTTTTCAATTTTTATTTTATTTTTAGAAAATAATCTTCATAAAAAAAAGATCTCTTCACTTTTTTCAACTGACAATTCTTTATTAAGCATGGAACAGTTCCTTTTTACTATGATGGGAGTAGGTTTTTTACTTTTATCCATTACAATCTTTACAGGAGTTTTCTTCTCGCAGGAAATTTTTAACAGCCCCTTTGTTTTTAATCATAAGACTTTATTCGGAATATTTTCATGGGTTTTCTATGGCTATATTATTTATCAAAGACAAATAAATGGTTTAAGAGGAAGGAAAGCGATAAAGCTATCTTTGTTTGCTTTTATCCTTTTAGTGCTTTCCTACTTCGGCAGCAAATTTGTTTTTGAATATCTCATTGGTTAATCATCCAAAGAAATTATAGGCCAATTATTTTCCTTTGCCTTTAACTCTAAAATAGTGTCAGGATTAACGCATACTGGATTTGATACAGAATTTAACAAAGGAAGGTCATTCTGGGAATCTGAATAAAAATAAGTTTGCTTAAAGCTGTCAAACGAATATTGATGCTCTTGCAACCATGCTTTTAATCTAGTAATTTTTCCCTCTTGAAATGAAGGCGTACCGGAAACATGACCAGTAAAATTACCATCAACTTCTTCTGGATCAGTTCCTATTAAAATATCTACATCAAAAAGTGAAGCAATTGGTTTTGTAATAAATGAATTTGTGGCAGTGATGATAATACACAGATCATTATTTTTTTGATGGGACTTCACTAAATTTAGCGACTTTTCAGTTACCAGGGGCTTGATAACCTCAGCTACATATTGTTCACGAAGCTGATTCAATTGATCTCTTTTTATCAAAGTAAACGGACGAAATTGAAATTCGCAAAATTTATAAATATCAAGACACCCGTCTTTATAATCTTGATAAAAAATTTCATTTTGTTTTTTATGCTCTTTGCTATCCAAAAGTCCATTTTTGATAAGAAATTTTGACCAGTTATAATCAGAATCACCTCTGATCAAGGTATTATCCAGATCAAATAATGCTAAATTCAAAATTAAACCTGAGGATGTGCTCTCTCGAGCTTAGATAATATTTTATTTGCTGCATTAATGTAGGCTTTAGCTGACGCGATAACAATGTCAGTATCTGATCCTTGACCATTCACAACACGCCCGCCCTTTGCAAGTCTAACTGTAACCTCACCTTGAGCATCAGTGCCGGTTGTAATATTACTAACAGAGTACAGAAGTAATTCAGAATCTGACTTAACAATTTTTTCAATTGCTTTAAAAGTAGCATCAACCATGCCGCTTCCTTCGGAATCTTCAGAAAATTCTTCACCATCTCTGTCTATTGTAATATGTGCAGTTGGTTTCTTATTTATCTCCGCTGTCGCTTTCAAGGAAATTAATTTAAAAACCTCTGCAGTATCTGCGGAATACTCATTGCTAATTAATGCATGAATATCTTCATCAAAAATCTCCGATTTCTTATCCGCTAAATTTTTAAATTTTTCAAATGCCACATTTAAAAGCTCATCCGAATCCAGCTCAATACCAAGTGTTTCTAGACGGTTTTTAAAGGCATTTCTACCAGAAAGTTTACCTAACGAAATTTTATTAGCGCCCCATCCCACATCTTCAGCTTTCATAATTTCATAGGTTTCCCTATGTTTTAAAACACCGTCTTGATGAATTCCGGACTCATGGGCAAAGGCATTTGCTCCAACAATCGCCTTATTGGGCTGAACAGCATATCCTGTAATTGTCGACACCAGCCTGGATGTTGGCACAATAAATTCGGTATTAATATTGGTTTGTAAATTAAAAATATCCTGTCTCGTTTTTACTGTCATGACAATTTCTTCTAGGCTGGCATTACCAGCCCTTTCCCCAAGGCCATTGATTGTACACTCAACTTGTCTTGCGCCATTTAAAACGGCTGATAATGAATTTGCGACCGCCATACCAAGATCATTATGGCAATGAGTAGACCATATAACTGATTCTGAATTAGGTACCTTATCAATCAATTGTTTAATTCGGTCACCCCACTGAAATGGAATTGAATATCCGACTGTATCAGGAACATTAATTGTTTTAGCACCAGCCTGTATAACCGCATCAAAAACTTCAACCAAGAATGGTATCTCAGACCGAACAGCATCTTCAGCAGAAAATTCGACGTCATCGGTATATTCAAGGGCCCATTTCACAGCCTCAACCGCTCTATTTAAGACTTGATCAGGTGTCATTCTTAATTTATTTTCCATGTGAATCGGACTTGTTGCAATAAATGTGTGAATTCTTCCTGAGACAGCACTTTGAATAGCATGTCCCGCTCTTTCAATATCATTCTTAACTGCCCGAGCGAGTGAACAAACAGTCGATTTATGAATTTTTTTTGCAACCGCCTCGATCGCTTTGAAGTCTCCAGGGCTCGCTGCGGCAAAACCAGCCTCAATGACATTGACGCCAAGCTTTTCAAGCTGAAGAGCGATACGCACTTTTTCTTCTTGCGTCATTGAAGCGCCAGGGCTTTGTTCGCCGTCTCTTAAAGTGGTATCAAATATTATTAATTTTTCTGTCATTTTTTCTTTCTGTTTTTTTCAAATTTAAAATTTTCTTTAAAAAAGTTTACATAACCAGATAATAAATAACCAAGAAGTATAATAAAAATTATTTCTGCAGGGCTATGAGATAAAAGAGAGAATGCCATCACAATCAATAAAATAGATACCGAAGGAACGCTATTCCTTAAATTTAAATCTTTACCGCTGTAATACTTGATATCCGTAACCATTGATAGTGCAGCAATAAGAATCATAATTAATGCGAACCACTTCATTTGAAAAAAATTCAAAAACGTATCATTACCGCTGATGCCATTGTCTATACAAACCCAAATAAACGATGCAATTAGTGCAGCAGCAGCGGGTGATGGAAGTCCGAAGAAATATTTCTTTTCAAGCATATCCAGTTTGGTATTAAATCTTGCTAATCTAAATGCTGCACAAGCGCAGTAGATAAAAGCTCCAATCCATCCGATCTTACCTAATGGCTTAAGGGCCCAAACATACATGACAAGTGCAGGTGCCACACCAAAAGATACCATATCTGACAAGCTATCATACTCGGCGCCAAACTTGCTTTCTGTGTTGGTGAGTCTTGCCACTCTCCCATCAAGGCCATCCATGACCAACGCAAAAAAGATAGCCAATGCAGCAAATTCAAATTTTCCATTCATCGCATTTAAAATTGAAAAGAAACCAAAAAATAAAGCTGCTGTTGTAAATAAGTTTGGAAGTAAATAAAATTCTCTTTGTTTTTTTACTGATTTATTCATCACATAATTTTATCCTAGATCATTCCTTTTTTCATCGTATTTAGAGAGGATTGCTCATATAATAGGCTTTTAAAAAAAAATTACTATGCTATTCAAAATTGAATCAACCGACTCAAAAGCCCGTGCAACCAAAATAACTTTAAATCACGGAACACTTGAAACTCCTATATTCATGCCCGTTGGAACTTATGGTGCTGTTAAAGGCATCACACCGTCGATGCTTGAGGAAATTGATTTTCAAATCATTCTGGGTAATACATACCATCTCTGGTTGAGACCGGGTATGGATATTGTTGAATCTCACAATGGATTGCACGATTTCATTAATTGGCAAAGACCCATATTGACTGATAGCGGTGGCTTTCAGGTCTGGAGTCTAGGCAAGTTAAGATCGTTGAATGAAGATGGAGTGGTGTTTAAATCTCCAATAAATGGTGATTCTTGTTTCTTGAGTCCTGAAATTTCAATGGAAATTCAGACAAAACTCAATTCAGATATTGCAATGGTATTCGATGAATGCACAAATTACCCAGCTTCCAAAGAGGAAGCTAAATCATCCATGGAGTTAAGTTTGCGATGGGCAAAAAGATCTAAAGATTCTTTTAAAAGCAACAATGCTCTTTTCGGGATTGTTCAAGGGGGAATGTATAAAGATTTAAGGATTGACTCGATAAATCAATTACAAGAATTAGATTTTGATGGGTATGCCATTGGAGGTCTATCTGTAGGGGAGCCAAAAGACGAGATGTTAAAAGTCATCACAGATTTATCTGACCACATGCCTAACAATAAACCTAGATACTTAATGGGAGTAGGTACACCAGAGGATATTCTTAACGCAGTTGAACATGGAGTCGATATGTTTGATTGCGTGATGCCAACAAGGAACGCGCGAAACGGATGGCTATTTACTCAGTTTGGAGATATCAAAATTAAAAATAGTCAGTATAGGAATGACCTAAAACCATTAGATGATAATTGTGGGTGTTATACCTGTAAAAATTTTTCACGCTCCTACCTCCATCATTTATTTAAGATTGGAGAAATGCTGGGCTCAACATTAAATACAATCCACAATCTATATTTTTATAAAAAATTTATGGCAGATGCTCGTGAAGCAATTATTAATCAAAAATTTAAAGAATATAAGGATGATTTTTTTTCTAAGAGAGGGGCGTCTCACAAATAGACTTTAATAAGGGTAATTATGCTAAAATTCATCTTCATTTTTTTAATTTGAGGTTCTAATGATTTCACTAGCTTACGCAAACAGCGCCCCTGCTCCAGGCGGTCTAATGAGTTTTGTTCCGTTCATCATTATCTTTATTTTGTTTTATTTTATGCTGATTCGCCCACAAATGAAGCAAGCGAAAGAGCATAAAAAATTGTTATCAGAACTTAAAAAGGGAGATGAAATCATGCTTGCATCTGGAATCCTTGGAAAGATCGAAAAAGTAACAGACAATTTTGTCATATTGGAAATATCCGATAATACTCAAATTAAAGTTCAAAAAAATTCAGTGCAAGCAGTCTTAAACAAGGGAACTATTAAATCTATTTAAGTCGATAAATCTATGAATCAATTTTCTCGTTGGAAAAATACCTTAATCCTATTAATAGTTGTCTTTGCTGTATTTTACGCGCTGCCTAATTTCTTTGGCGAGGCTCCTGCAGTACAAATTATGCCGATTAAATCGGGTGAAAAAATGGACCCCATCATTGCAACACAGTCTGAAAAAATACTCGAAGAAAATAACATTCCTTATAACGGAGTTGTCCTGACTGAAAACTACATAAAAATTAAACTCACTAATAACGAAGATCAGCTTACATCCAAAGGCTTGCTTGAAGACAAATTAGGTCCTAATTTTGTGGTGGCATTGAATTTACTTCCTAATTCACCCAAATGGCTTGAAAGTATTGGGGGCCAACCCATGTATTTGGGTCTTGATTTGAGAGGTGGGGTCCATTTTCTAATGCAAGTTGATTTAAGTAATATTGAAGCAAAAGAGTCCTCTGGAAGAATTAATGAAATCAGAACATTATTACGAGAAAATAAGATTAGATATGATCAGATTTCTGTCGAAGACGGTTTAATATTAGTGCAGCTGACCAATGAAAATGATTTAAAAAAATCAAAAAACCTTCTAATTCAAGATGATACAGTTTTTAAATTTGAAAAAAAAATAAATCTAGGTGGATCTATCGGCAAAGAAAAGATTAAAGAAATTACAGAAAATGGAACCTTTGTTCTTGCTATTGAGGGCTCGCAAGCGAATAAAGAAGAAATGACAAAATTTGCTATCAAGCAGAATTTAGAAACATTAAACAACAGAATCAATGAGTTAGGGGTTGCTGAGCCAATCATCCAACAACAAGGTGAAAATAGAATTCTTGTTCAATTACCTGGTGTTCAAGATACCGCTAAGGCAAAAGATATTATCGGCCGAACCGCACTGCTTGAAATGAGGTTGGTTGATGATGAAGCTTCTCCGGCGGATATTGATCAGGCAATTGACGGCAATATTCCATTCGGTAGAGATTTATTTTACGATCGCAATCAAAACCCCTTACTTCTTAAAAAAGATGTCATTCTAACTGGGGAAAATATCAATAACGCAGGGCCTGGAGTTGATAATCAAACTGGACAATCAATTGTCTCGTTGAATTTGAATAGCAAGGGTGCAAATATATTCAAAAAAATTACACGGGATAATGTAGGTAAAAGAATTGCTATTTTATTAATTGAAAAAGATATAACAGAAATAATCACTGCTCCTGTGATCAAAAGTGAGATTGGTGGCGGAAGAGTCCAAATTACTGGGATGAAAAACGCACAAGAAGCTACAGATGTTTCGTTATTGTTGAGAGCGGGCTCATTGGCGGCGCCGATGGAGATCATTGAAGAAAGAACTGTTGGTCCTAGCATGGGTAAAGAAAACATTCAAAGAGGTATTCAATCGACTTTTTGGGGCTTCATTGCAGTAATTATATTAATTTCAATTTATTACATGTTGTTTGGTCTATTCTCATCGATAGCCCTGAGTATCAATTTAGTTCTACTTGTCGCACTTTTATCTACGATACAAGCAACATTAACTTTACCAGGCCTTGCAGCGATGGCGCTTACAGTTGGTATGGCTATTGATTCAAATGTTCTAATTAATGAACGTATTAGAGATGAAATAAGAAATGGTAATACTCCTCAAGCAAGTATTCACTTGGGTTACGAGAAAGCATGGGGAACAATATTAGATTCAAATATCACAACTCTGATTGCGGGTATTGCGCTATTTATGTTTGGGACTGGGCCTATTAAAGGTTTTGCTGTCGTCCATGTTTTAGGCATTCTTACATCTATGTTTTCAGCTATCTTAGTCTCAAGAGCCTTAGTTAACTTCTTCTATGGCTCAAAAAGAAAAATAGACAAACTTAATATTGGTGAAATTTATAAGGTTAATAACTAATGGAAATATTTCGCGTAAAAAATGATATTCCTTTTTTAAAATATCGAAAGATTGCAGCCTTCATCTCAATCCTTACTTTTGTCATGGCATTTTTTTTCTTATTTCAAAAAGGATTAAATTACGGTGTAGATTTTACTGGTGGGACTATTATTGAAATATCCTATGAAGAAAAAGCTAATGTTGATGAGATTAGAGAGCAGCTGACCCAAATCAACTTAAATGAAATTCAGGTTCAAAATTTTGGAACCGATAAGGACGTTCTAATCAGAATGCCTTTGAATGAAGATATTACCATTGCAGAATTATCTGAGTTGGTAAATCAAGAGCTAACAAAACTTAATAATACATTCGAAATTAAGAGAGTTGAATCGGTTGGAGGTCAAGTTGGTGAGGAGCTATTTGAAAATGGAGCATTGGCTATTCTATTTGTCTGTCTTGGAATTATCTTGTATTTATCATTGAGATTTGAATGGAGATTTGCCTTAGCTGCTGTTGTTGCCAACATGCACGATGTAATCATTATTTTAGGTTTTTTTGCTTTTTTTCAATGGGAATTTAATCTTACAGTTTTAGCTGCAGTTCTTGCTGTTCTCGGCTACTCTGTGAATGAGTCTGTTGTTGTTTTTGATAGGGTTAGAGAAAACTTTAAAAAAATGAGGAGGTCGAGTGTCATTGATGTTATGAATAATGCAATTACTCGTACCATGTCACGAACCATCATGACTCATTTATCCACACAAACAGTGGTTATTTCAATGTTAATTTTTGGTGGCGAAATCCTTCATAATTTTTCACTCGCCTTAACAATTGGAATATTATTTGGAATTTACTCATCTATTATGGTTGGCTGTCCTATGGCCTTATGGCTTGGAACCAATCATTCCAACCTATCTGGTTCAACCCCGCAAAAAAAAGAAGAAATGGAATCTACTCCATAAATTGAAAAGTGATTGACTTACCAATAACTTATCAAATTACTATTTTATTCTGCCTACTTTTTATTTCGGCCTTTTTTTCAATTGCTGAGACAAGTTTGATGGGTATTAATAAACATAGACTTCAATATCTAGAAAAAAAAGGCTTAAGGTCCGCTCGCTTGGCTAATAAATTAATTAAACAAACTGACAAGCTTTTGAGTGTAATCTTGATATGTAACAATTTCTCCAATGCTGCAGCCGCCTCAATGGTTACGGTTATATCAATTCAGCTATTTAATTCAGATGAGGAAATTTTATTGGCCTCAACTTTAATAGTTACTTTTTTAATTGTTATTTTTAGTGAAATTACCCCAAAAGTTATTGCAGCTGCATATAGTGAGAAGTTAGCCTTGGCATGTAGCTTTATACTATACCCCCTTCTTAAAGTTCTTTATCCGATAGTCTTATTTATTAACTTTTTTGTATTATCAATTCTAAAAGTCTTCAATATTAAGCTAAATTTTAATGAAAAAAGTTTGATTACTATGGATGAGCTAAAATCTGTCATCTCATCTTCAAGCAAGGACATTACAAACAAAAATCAATCTATGCTAATTAATTTAATTGATCTAGAAAATGATAGTGTTGACGATCTAATGATTCCACACACCAATGTTGAATTCATCAATATAAATCAAGAATCTGAAGAGATATTTAAAAAATTAAAAACTTATCACCATGAGTTTATATTGGTCCGAGGTGATGATAGTCATCAAATAACCGGGTTATTAAATATCAGAAAATTAATAAAATTCATTGATGATCAGGATGGCATTACTATTGATAAAATAAGGGATACGGTTGAGCCAGCAGAATTTGTTGCAAGTGGAACTTCTTTGCATAAACAAATTCAAAATTTTCAAGAAAATAAATTTAAGATTGCTGTAGTTGTTAATGAATATGGCGACTTTATGGGGATAATTACTCTTGAAGATATTCTTGAGGAAATTACTGGTGAATTCAGCTTAAACTTACCTTCAGATGATTCAAAAATCATTAATGAAAATGATGGGTGGATTATTGAAGGAGGATGTAACTTAAAAAAAATTAATAAAATTACTAAATTGAATTTGTCATCACAAAAAGCAAAAACAATTAACGGATATATCCTAGAATATTTTGAAGATATCCCAGAAACCAATACAAGCTTTAAAATTGATGGCGTTACTTTTGAAATTATTAATGCGCAAGATAAATATATAAAAACTCTTAAAATTTTTAAATAAAATTGTTATGGCTCAAGAAGATCACAAGATAATAGTTGAACCAAAAAAAAAGGTTAAACCAAATCTTCCCAAGATGTTCAAAGTATTAGTCCTTAATGATGATTTTACTCCCATGGAATTTGTGGTTGACGTCATTATGAAAGTGTTCACAAAAACAGAGGATGAGGCAACAAGAATTATGTTAAAAATTCATACAGAGGGAATGGCAATATGTGGAATTTACCCATATGAAATTGCTGAAACCAAGATGAATCAAGTATTAAAGTTAGCAAAAGAAGCCCAACACCCCTTGCAAAGTATTATAGAAAAGATATGATTAAATTATGATTTCACAAGAATTAGAAGTTAGTTTACACATGGCGTTTATGGATGCACGCCAAAAAAGACACGAGCTTATCACCGTCGAACATCTATTAGTTGCTATGCTTGATAATCCATCTGCTCAAGAAGTCTTAAAGGCTTGTGGGGCAAATTTTGATTCTCTGAAGAAAGACCTTCTAAACCATATTGAAGAGCATACTCCTATTGTCAATGGAGAAAATGAGGTTGACACACAACCTACCCTTGGTTTTCAAAGAGTCATACAAAGAGCTATGTTGCATGTGCAGTCGTCTGGAAAGAAAGAAGTAACAGGGGCAAATGTTCTGGTTGCAATATTTGGTGAGAAAGATTCGCATGCGGTTTACTTTCTTCATCAACAAGGAATTGCAAGATTAGATGTTGTTAATTTTATCGCACATGGAATTGAAAAAGAATTAGATAAAGAAAATGAAGCTGATGAGGTTGATGAAAATATTGATCAAAAAACTCAAAACAAAGAATCTGATCTTGAATCCTATGCATTAAACCTAAATAAAGTTGTCCTTGATGGAAAAATTGACCCAGTTATTGGAAGAGAAAATGAAATTGAAAGAGTGGCTCAAATCTTATGCAGAAGAAGAAAAAATAATCCGCTATTAGTTGGTGATGCAGGTGTTGGCAAGACCGCCATAGCTGAAGGGCTTGCAAAAAAAATTGTTGATGGTGACATACCTGAAGTGCTCAAAGACACAGTGATCTACTCTTTAGACCTTGGCGCCCTTATTGCCGGTACTAAATATCGTGGTGATTTTGAACAGCGTCTTAAAAATGTCTTAAAACAACTCACTAAAAAACCTAATGCAATCTTATTTATTGATGAGATCCATACCATCATTGGGGCAGGATCTGCTAGCGGTGGCACACTAGATGCATCGAATCTCCTTAAACCTGCTTTAGCTAAAGGGGAGTTGAGATGTATTGGCGCAACAACTTTTAATGAATATAGAACTGTTTTTGAAAAAGATCACGCATTAACCAGACGTTTTCAAAAAATTGATGTCGATGAACCATCAATCCCAGTTTCTATAGAAATACTTAAAGGTTTAAAAAAATCATTTGAAAGTCATCATAAAATTAAGTTTTTAAACAACGCATTAATTTCAGCGGTTGAATTATCAGCTAAATATATTACCGATAGAAAACTACCTGACAAAGCGATTGATGTCATTGATGAAGCTGGAGCATTACAAAAAATACTTCCAAAAAATAAACAAAAGAAAACTATTTCATCGAAAGAAATTGAGGAAGTTATCTCAAAAATTGCGAAGATTCCATCTAAAAATATCAACCAAGATGATCTAAGCATGTTAAGAAACTTAGAGCGAGATCTGAAGGCGATAATTTTTGGTCAAGATGAAGCCATTAATAAACTTTCAACAGCAATAAAAATGGCTCGCAGTGGTTTACTGTCAGACAATAAACCGATTGGTAGTTTTATGTTTAGTGGTCCAACTGGGGTTGGCAAAACTGAAGTCGCTAAGCAGCTAGCGTATACATTGGGTATTGAATTAATTCGTATTGATATGAGTGAATTCATGGAGAGGCACGCTGTATCAAAATTAATTGGAGCTCCCCCTGGATATGTTGGATTTGATCAAGGTGGCACTCTTACGGAGTCAATCAATAAAAATCCATATGCGGTTTTATTACTTGATGAGATTGAGAAAGCACATCCGGATGTGCATAATATACTTCTTCAAATAATGGACAATGGCTTCCTCACCGATAGCAATGGACGGAAAATTGACTTTAGAAATGTTACATTAATTATGACCACAAACGTTGGGGCAGAATCATTATCAAAATCCTCATTAGGATTTATCGCAGATGATCAAACTGTTTTTGACGAGAAAAAAGAAATTAATAAAGCCTTCTCTCCAGAGTTTAGAAATCGTATTGATGCCATCGTTTCTTTTGCCCCACTCGAGAATGAGACTATTCTTAAGGTTGTAGATAAATTTTTAATCCAGCTTGAGAATCAACTGCATGACAAAAAAGTTGAAGTGACCTTTTCAGATAACTTAAAAAATTATTTAGCTAAAAATGGTTTCGATATCAAAATGGGTGCTAGGCCTATGTCTAGATTAATTCAAGATACTATTAGAAAAGCTCTTGCTGACGAATTACTATTTGGAAAATTAGTTAATGGCGGCGATGTTGATATTGATATTGATGAAAATGAAAAAATCAAGCTTCAGATTGAATCCAAACAATCTACATCATCTAAGAAATCTTTGACTTCATCATAATATGTTCAAATTCATTGGATGATAACATTCGATTAAACCATTGATAAATCTTTTTAAGCCCCTCATATTTAAATCTTTGTACGTCGACATTAATAAATTGCCTAATGAATGGAAAGATTGCATAGTCAACCATGAGAGGAATGTCATCTAATAGATATTCATTTGTTTCCAAAAGTAAATCAAGCTCTGATACATAATCTAGACATTTTTTAAATGAATCCTCTTTTATTCTGTCATCATAAGAATATTTATAGCTATCTAAATTTTTTTTAAAACTAGTATCATTTGTATTTATCAGAGATAAACTACTTTTTTTCTTATCCTGAGGAAGGTATTTATCAATGATACCTTGCTGTGAAAATGCCCATATCATTATATCGAGACTCTCATCTATTATTTGATTGTCTCCTAAGATTAAGACTGGAACTGTTCCTTTGGGACTTACTGTTAGCATATGTTCAGGTTTATCCCTTAAAGAAATTTCGTATATAAAAAATTCAATCCTGGCAAGATATAGAGACAACCGTGCACGCATCGCGTATGGGCACCTTCTATAAGAATACATGAATGGTAAGTCACTCCTATGATAACTTTTGACGAATTTCATTAACTAAAGAAGGCCCTTGATAAATGAGACCGGTATATATTTGAACTAAATCAGCTCCCATTTTAACTCTTTTTAATGCATCATCAGCAGTCATAATTCCTCCAACACTGATAATTAAGAGTTTATTTTTAGATATTTTTTTAACTGTTGATAACATTTGTTCTGATTTTATTTTTAAAGGCGCTCCTGATACACCCCCAGGAATGTTTTGATAAGGCTTGGATATTTTTGACTTATCAATTGTGGTATTAGTGACGATAACACCATCAATGTTATTGGCAATGAGTAAGTCAATGATTGGTTTAATTTTTGATTCTTCTAT
>JAYQUI010000035.1:0-12888 GCA_038147655.1 Nitrosomonadales bacterium | reverse complement strand
ATTGGCGTTGGCATATGTACGACACAGTTAAAGGTGCTGATTGGCTCGGAGATCAAGATAGCATTGAATATTTATGCAAAGAAGCGCCAAAAGCAGTAATTGAATTAGAGAAGTATGGAGTTCCATTTAGTAGAACTGATGATGGTAAAATCTATCAAAGACCTTTTGGTGGTATGACTAAAAATTATGGTAACGGCATTGTTCAAAGAACATGTGCTGCAGCTGATAGAACTGGACATGCTATTTTGCATACGCTGTATGGCCAAGCTTTAAAACATAATACAGAATTTTTTATTGAGTATTTTGCACTAGATTTATTGATGAAAAATGGAGAATGCAAAGGTTTGATAGCGTGGAATTTAAATGATGGAACAATTCACAGATTTAGAGCGCATACAGTAATTATAGCAACCGGAGGATATGGAAAAGTTTATTATTCAGCCACCTCTGCTCACACTTGTACAGGAGATGGAAATGCTATGGTTCTTAGAGCTGGTCTGCCACTGCAAGATATGGAATTTGTTCAATTTCACCCAACAGGAATTTACGGTCATGGCACTCTAATTACAGAAGGTGCTAGAGGAGAGGGTGGATATCTCACAAATTCTAAAGGGGAAAGATTTATGGAACGATACGCCCCAAAAGCAAAAGATTTAGCATCTAGAGATGTGGTTAGTCGTTCAATGTCGATTGAAATTAATGAAGGAAGAGGTGTTGGTAAAGATGGTGACCATGTACACTTGAATTTAAGTCATTTAGATAAAGAAATTATCGAAAGTAGATTACCTGGTATAACAGATGCAGCAAGGTTATTTGCTGATGTTGATGTAACTAAAGAACCGATACCAGTTGTGCCAACAGTTCATTATAATATGGGTGGTATTCCTACGAATTACAAAGCTGAAGTATTAACTGTTAATGGATCTGAAAAAACTGTTCCAGGATTAATGGCAATAGGAGAGGCAGCGTGTGTTTCAGTTCATGGTGCAAATAGATTAGGCTCAAACTCTTTGATTGATTTAGTTGTTTTTGGAAGAGCAGCCGCACAAAGAGCTAGTGAATTAGTTAAACCAGGAACTCCACATGAAGAAATTGGAGAGTCTGAAACTCAAAAATGTTTAGATAGATTTGATAAACTTAGAAATGCTAACGGTGAAAACAGTACAGCAGAGTTAAGATTATCAATGCAAAAAACCATGCAATCAAAATGTGCAGTTTTTAGAACTGAGAAAACATTAAAAGAAGGTGTTGAAGAAATTAAAAAAACATACGATGGAATGGAATCTATCTCAGTTAAAGATAAATCTTTAATATTTAATACCGACTTAGTAGAGACTTTAGAGTTTGATAATCTTATTAGACAAGCCGTTGCAACTGTAGACTCTGCTTATAATAGAAAAGAAAGCAGAGGTGCTCATGCAAGAGAAGATTATCCAAAAAGAGATGATGAAAAATTTATGCAACATACTCTTTCATGGTGTGATGGAAAAAATACTAAAATCTCATACAGACCGGTGCATAAATCTACTCTAACCAATGAAGTACAATACTTTCCACCTCAGGAAAGAGTTTATTAATGGTTCAATTAAATTTACCTGAAAATTCAAAAGTAAAAACTGGTAAGTATTTTAAAGATAAAACTGGTTCAAAGAATATCAGAAAAGTAAATGTTTATAGATGGGACCCCTCAACGGGTGAAAATCCTAGAATAGATACTTATGAAGTTGACATGGATAATTGTCCATCAAAAGTTTTAGATGTACTAAATAAAATTAAAAACGAAATAGATCCAACACTAGCTTACAGAAGATCTTGTGCTCATGGGGTTTGTGGATCGTGTGCAATGAATATGGGTGGAAAAAATGGCTTAGCGTGCACGACACCTCATGCAGAAATCGATGGTGACCTTGATATTTATCCACTACCTCATTTAAAAGTTAAAAGAGATTTAATTGGAGATTTGGATGGTCTTTATAAACAATACGAGTCGATTGAACCGTGGCTAAAATCAAATTCAAAATCAGAAACTTCAGAAATTTACCAGTCAAAAGAGGATAGAGCTAAATTAGATGGAGCTTATGAATGTATAATGTGTGCATGTTGCTCGACTTCATGCCCAAGTTATTGGTGGAATGGAGATAAATATTTAGGGCCAGCAGTTTTGCTTCAAGCATATAGATGGATTGTAGACAGTAGAGATGAAGAAAGAAAAGCAAGATTGAAAAAAGTTGCAGATGAGCTGAAACTTTATAGATGCCATACTATATTGAACTGCACTAATGCTTGTCCAAAAGGTTTAAATCCTGCAAAAGCTATTGCTGAAATAAAAAAAATGTTAGCAACTACTAACGTTTAAACAATAGACTAATAAGTTTTTTTACTCTAAAAGATCGTATTCATGAAATTAATAGAGCATTACGTAGGTGGAAAAATAATTCCTGGAACTTCAGATAAAAAAGGAAAAGTTTTTAACCCAGCAACTGGTGAACAAGAATCAGAAGTGAGATTGGCTTCAAAAGCTGATTTAGATCAAGCAGTAAGTGTTGCAAAAAAAGCATTTGAAACATGGTCACTTAAACCTTCTCTTCAAAGAGCAAGAGTAATGTTCAAATTTAAAGAGCTTATAGAAAAAAATTCCGACGAATTAACTAAATTAATAGTTTCTGAGCATGGAAAAGTTTATGAAGATGCAAAAGGATCTTTAACAAGAGGACTTGAAGTTGTTGAGTTTGCTTGTGGAATACCACATTTGTTAAAAGGTGAATTTTCTGAAAATGTTGGAACTAATGTAGACAGTTGGTCTATGAGGCAACCTTTGGGAGTTGTAGCAGGCATAACACCTTTTAATTTTCCGGCAATGGTTCCTATGTGGATGTTTCCAATTGCAATTGCATGTGGAAATACATTCATTTTAAAACCATCAGAAAAAGACCCTTCTTGTCCTATTAGATTGGCAGAACTGCTCTCAGAAGCTGGATTGCCAGAAGGTGTTTTTAATGTAGTAAATGGTGATAAAGAGTCTGTTGATGCAATATTAACTAATCCAGACATTAAAGCTGTGAGCTTTGTAGGCTCAACACCAATTGCTAAATATATTTATGAGAATTCTGCTAAAAATGAAAAAAGAGTTCAAGCTCTAGGAGGAGCTAAAAATCATTTAGTTGTGATGCCTGATTGTGATTTAGATGGTGCTGTGAACGGTTTAATGGGAGCTGCATATGGTTCTGCAGGTGAAAGATGTATGGCCCAATCAGTTGCAGTTGCAGTAGGAGATATTGGAGATGAATTGGTTTCAAGACTATCAAAAAAAGCAGAAGCTTTAAAAGTTGGACCTGGTATGGACAAAAATTCAGAAATGGGTCCATTAGTTACTAAGGAGCACTTAGAAAAAGTAAAGAGTTATGTTGATCTTGGAGTTAAAGAAGGCGCAAAGCTAGTTGTAGATGGTAGAAACCTTAAGCTTCAAGGATATGAAAATGGTTTTTATATAGGTGGCTGTTTATTTGACCATGTAAATAAAGACATGAGAATTTATAAAGAAGAAATATTTGGTCCAGTTTTATCAGTAGTTAGAGTTAAGACATTTGAAGAGGCTGCAAAATTAATAAATGATCATGAATACGGAAATGGTGTAAGCATATATACAAGAGATGGTGATGCAGGCAGAACATTTGCTAGCAAAATTCAAGTTGGAATGGTTGGAATAAATGTGCCCATACCTGTTCCAATGGCGTTTCATAGCTTTGGTGGTTGGAAAAGATCTTTATTTGGAGATAGTGCTATGCATGGCATGGAGGGAATAAAATTTTATACTAAATTAAAAACAGTAACATCAAGATGGCCTTCGGGAATTCGTTCTAATGCAGAATTTGTGATGCCAACAATGAAATAAAAAGGAGAACAGAAATTAGATGAGCAAGATATCTTTAATAGGTGCAGGTCAAATAGGTGGAACTTTAGCACATTTAATTGGGCTTAAAGAGCTAGCAGATGAGGTAGTTTTATTTGATGTTGCAAGTGGAATAGCAAAAGGAAAAGCACTTGATATAGCTCAATCTTCTCCAGTTGATGGTTTCCATGTGAGATTTTCAGGCACTGACGATTATAAAGATATCAAAGACTCAGATGTTATAATTATTACAGCAGGTGTTCCAAGAAAACCTGGAATGAGTAGAGATGATTTATTAGGAATAAATTTAAAAATTATAAAACAGGTTGCTGAAGGTATTAAACAACATGCTCCTAATGCATTTGTGGTTTGTATTACAAATCCACTAGACGTGATGGTTATGGCATTTCAAAAATATTCAGGTTTACCAGCAAACAAAGTTGTCGGAATGGCAGGTATATTGGATAGCTCAAGATTTAAATTATTTTTGTCATTAGAATTTAATGTTCCTGTTAAGGAAATTGAAGCTATGGTTATGGGTGGCCACGGAGATACTATGGTTCCGCTTCCAGGGTTTACTAAAATTTCAGGCAAACCATTATTAGATTTAGTTAAAGAGGGAAAAATAACATCAGAGCGTGTTGAAGAAATCAACCAAAGAACTAGAGATGGTGGTGCCGAGATTGTAAAATTTTTGGAGAAAGGTTCAGCTTTTTATGCTCCAGCAGCAGCAGGAGTAGAAATGGCAGCTGCGTATTTAAAGGATGAAAAAAAAATGGTTCCATGTGCTGCTTATCTAAATGGCGAATATGGAATTAAAGATATTTATGCAGGAGTTCCAATTGTAATAGGAAAAGCAGGAGTAGAAAAAATTGAGGAAATTAATTTGGATGAAAAAGAAAAATCTGAATTTTTAAAATCAGTTGATGCGGTAAAAAAACTTTGGGAAGCAGCATCTAATATTGATCCTGACCTTGCTAAATAATGAATATCCACGAGCATCAGGCAAAAGGGATTTTAAAAAAATTTGGAGCATCAGTTCCCGAAGGTGTTTATGCCTTAACGGTTGAAGAGCTACTAGAAAAAGTCAAAAAATTAAATACTAGTAAGTACGTTTTAAAAGCCCAAATTCATGCAGGAGGTAGAGGTAAGGCGGGTGGAGTAAAGATTTTAGATAATATCGAAGATCTTGAAAGTGAAGCTAGAAAATTATTAGGTAAGACTTTAGTTACTCATCAAACTGGTCCTGAAGGCAGAGAAGTTAAAAGACTTTATGTTGAAGAGTCGTCAAATATAGATAAAGAGTTTTATCTTTCATGTCTTGTAGACCGAGCAAGTTCAAAAATTGCATTTATATCAAGTGATCAAGGTGGAATGGATATTGAAGAAGTTGCAGCAAAAACACCTGAAAAGATAATTACAACAAAAGTAGAACTGGAAGAAGAAATATCAAATAAAGATTGTGAAAATATATTAAAAATTTTTAACTTAAATGATGAAGCCAAAAGTGAGGCAATTAAGTTATTAAAATCTATATACAAAATGTTCATTAGCACAGATGCAAATATGGTGGAGATAAATCCTCTTATTTTAACAAAAGAAAATAAGATCATGTGCTTAGACGCTAAAGTAAATTTTGATGATAATGCATTATTTAGACATCCAGAAATTACAGAATTAAGAGATCTAAATGAAGAGGATCCAGCTGAAATAGAAGCAAGCAAACATGATTTGGCTTATATAAAATTAGATGGAAGCATAGGATGCATGGTAAATGGTGCTGGTCTTGCAATGGCAACAATGGATATAATTAAATTATATGGATCAGAGCCTGCAAATTTTTTAGATGTGGGTGGTGGAGCTTCAAAAGAAAAAGTCTCAGCAGCGTTTAAGATAATTTTGTCTGATAAAAATGTTAAAGGTATTTTAATAAATATTTTTGGTGGAATAATGAGATGTGATGTTCTTGCACAAGGAGTTGTTGATGCAGCTAAAGAGATGAAAATCAATGTTCCTTTAGTGGTGAGGCTAGCTGGAACAAATTTTAAAGAGGGAAAAGAAATTTTAGATAACTCTGGTTTAAAATTAATATCAGCAGAAAACTTAGATGATGCTGCAAAAAAAATTGTAGAGGCCATTAAATAATGTCAGTTTTAGTAAATAAAAATACAAAAGTTATTTGCCAAGGTTTTACGGGTGCTCATGGAACCTTTCATTCTGAGCAAGCTATAAAATATGGAACTAATTTGGTTGGAGGCGTGACACCAAAAAAAGGTGGTCAAGAACACTTAGATAGACCTGTTTTTAATACCGTTAAAGAGGCTAAAGATAAAGTTGGTGCAGATGCTACGATGATTTATGTTCCTGCTAAATTTGCTGCAGCTGCAATTATAGAGGCTATTGAAGCTGATTTAGAATTAATCGTTTGTATTACTGAGGGAATACCAGTTCAAGATATGTTGAGGGTAAAACAAAGATTGTCAAAATCTAAAAGTAGATTAATCGGTCCTAATTGCCCAGGAATTATCACACCCGATGAATGTAAAATAGGTATTATGCCTGGAAGTATCCACAAAAGAGGATCAGTAGGAATTGTTTCAAGATCTGGAACTCTAACGTATGAGGCTGTTGCTCAAACAACAGAAAATGGATTAGGACAATCTACATGTATAGGAATTGGTGGAGATCCAATTAACGGAACAAATTTTATAGATTGTTTAGATTTATTTTTAAAAGATGAAGAAACCAAATCTATTTTAATGATAGGTGAAATAGGAGGAACAGCAGAAGAAGAGGCTGCAGAATTTGTTAAAAATCATCAAATTAAAAAACCTATGGTTGGATTTATAGCTGGGATTACAGCACCTGCTGGCAGAAGAATGGGGCATGCTGGAGCAATAATTTCAGGCGGCAAAGGTGGCGCGGAAGATAAGATTAAAAAAATGGAAGACTGTGGAATTACTATGGCTAATTCTCCATCTAAGATAGGAAAAACTCTTTTTGATAAATTGTCTAATTGAAAAATAGCTTCTCAGTAATATACTCCAACTATAAATGTCTCTAACAAAAAATCTTGAGTTTGAAAAAACTTCATTTTTAACTAAATCTAATAGCGCGTTCCTGGAGCAAATGTATTTAAAATACATTAATAAAGATCTAGATCTGCCTAGTGATTGGAAAAATTATTTTGATGATTTAGGAGATGAGCTTGATTTAGTAGTTAATGAAATTAAGGGTCCTTCTTGGGCTCCAATAAAAAAACAAATCAATATTGTTGAAAAAAAACCAAAAAAAGAAGTTCATTCAAATGGTTCAGTTAAAAATGTAATTTCTGAAAATAATTTACAAAACAATATAGACTCAATAAAAGCTGTTGAGTTAATTAGGGCTTATAGGCTTAGAGGCCATTTATTGGCTAAACTAGATCCTCTTGGATTAAAAAAAACTGAATATTTAGAAGAGCTACACCCAGAATATTATGGTTTCAAAAAAAGTGATTATAAAAGAGAAATATTTTTAAATGATGTTACGAATAAAAAATATTCAAATATCAGTGAAATTTTAACATTCTTAAATAAAACTTATTGTGGTTCAATTGGATATGAGTACATGCATATTTCAAATCCTGAAGAAAGAATTTGGCTTAGAAGGCGAATTGAAGAAGATGAGAATGAAATTAAGTTTACAAAAAATGGAAAAGAAGCAATTTTAAATAAATTGATCCAAGCGGAAGGGTTTGAAAAATTTTTAGCTACTAAATATGTGGGAACTAAAAGATTTGGTTTAGATGGAGCTGAAAGCTTAATACCTGCTTTAGAACAAATTATCAAAATTGGTGGCCAATCTCAAATTAAAGAAGTTAAAATTGGTATGTCTCATAGAGGGAGATTGAATGTTTTAGCCAATGTACTTCAAAAATCTTATAAAAGAATATTTAACGAGTTTGCAGGAGAATTTAATTCAAGTTCCAATGAAGGAGCTGGAGATGTAAAATACCATCTTGGTGCTTCATCAAATAGAGAGTTTGACGGTAATCCAGTTCATGTGAGTTTAACTGATAACCCTTCACATTTGGAGGCAGTAAATCCTGTTGTTTTAGGCCAAACAAGAGCAAAACAATTTTTCCATAAAGATACAGAACGAAATAAAGTTATCCCAATTTTAATTCATGGGGATGCTGCTTTTGCGGGACAAGGTATAGTTGCTGAGTGTTTTGCTATGTCAGGATTACCAGGTCATAATACTGGGGGAACAATTCATATCATTGTAAATAATCAAATTGGATTTACTACAAGCCCTAGATTTGCAAGATCCTCACCATACCCATCTGATGTGGCTAAGATGGTTGATGCTCCAATATTACATGTTAATGGTGACGATCCAGAGGCAGTTATTTACGCAACAAGAATTGCTACAGAATTTAGATTAAAATTTAATAGAGACGTTGTAGTAGATTTAATTTGTTACAGAAGATTTGGACATAATGAAGGGGACGAACCATCTTTTACACAACCACTAATGTATGAAAAAATAAGATCACACCCAACTACACTTAAGTTGTATGGTCAAAAACTTACTCATGAACAGATTTTTACTGAAGAGGGAGTAAATCAAAAAATTAAAACTTTTAAAGATTTGTTAGATGATCAGTTTAAAACTGCAAAAGATTATAAGCCTAAAATTGAGTGGTTTGAAGGTACTTGGTCAAGATATAAACCAGAAAAAGGAAAAGATAAAAGAGGTGTAACAGGTGTCGATAAAGAAATCATAAAAAGTATTTCAGATAGAATAAATGTAATCCCATCAGAAATTAATCCTCATAAGACAGTGGCAAAGGTTTTTGATTTAAGAAAAAAATCAATAGATACAGAAAAAAATATTGATTGGGCCACAGCTGAATCATTGGCATTCGCAACATTGCTTAAAGAAGGTTATCCTGTAAGACTAGTAGGGCAAGACTCTGGAAGAGGAACATTTAGTCAAAGACATTCTGTATTACGAAATCAATCAGATAATAGTAGATATATTCCATTAAATCATATTTCCGAAGGTCAAAAAAAATATGAGATAGTTGATAGTTTCTTATCAGAATTAGCTGTTCTTGGATTTGAATATGGTTACAGTTTAGTTGAACCAAATACCCTTACGCTTTGGGAGGCACAGTTTGGAGATTTTGCTAACGGTGCACAAATAATTATAGATCAATTTATATCCTCAGGTGAAAGAAAATGGTCTAGGGCATCAGGTATTGTAATGCTTTTACCTCATGGTTATGAGGGGCAGGGACCAGAACATTCATCAGCACGCTTAGAGAGATTTTTACAGTTATGCTCTAATGATAATATGCAAGTTATGAATTGCACTACGCCTGCGAATTATTTTCATGCTTTGAGAAGACAAATGAAAAGAGATTTTAGAAAACCATTAATTATGATGACACCAAAATCATTATTAAGAAATAAGTATTGTGTTTCTGATTTAGAAGATTTTAGTAAAAACAACTCATTTCATAGAGTTCTTTGGGATCATGCTATTGATCCTAAGACCGAAGGTTTTATTAAATTAAAAAATAGTTCAAAAATCAGAAAAGTTATTTTATGTTCTGGTAAAGTTTATTTTGATTTATTGGAAGCTCGAGAAAAATTAAAAATTGACGATGTAATTTTATATAGAATTGAACAGTTATATCCATTTCCTGCAAAAACTTTAGTTAAAGAACTTAAACCTTATGCTAAATCAGCCACGTTTCATTGGTGTCAGGAAGAGCCCAAAAATATGGGGGCATGGTTTTCTGTTAGAGATTATATAGAATGGACATTAGATAATATTAAGGCTAATAATAACCAAATTTCTTATATAGGAAGAAGTCCAGACGCATCACCAGCAACGGGTTATGCTAAGAGACACATTTCTCAACAACAAGAAATTATTAAAAAAGTATTTGAATAAAAACAATGAGTGAAAAAATTGTAGTTCCAGTTTTAGGTGAAAGTATAACTGAAGCAACCGTTTCAAAATGGTTAAAAAGCGAAGGTGAAAGTGTTGAAGCAGATGAACCTATTGTTGAGCTTGAAACAGACAAAGTAAATTTAGAAGTCCCGTCTCCAATAAGTGGAGTCTTATCAGAAATAAATTCAAAGGATGGAACAGTAGTAGAAGTTGGAGCTTTACTTGGCTCTGTATCAGAAAATGGTTCTGGTGCTGTTAAAAAAGAAATAATTAAAAAAATTGAACCAACTGTTGCAGAAAACAATGTTGTCAATTTAGAAGTCCCCAAAAAAGAACCAAAGATCTTTGATGAGGGGTCCGAAGAAAAAAATTCGGTTGAGGAGCCATTAATTCTTACAAATGAAGTTAAAGAAGATATCAATTTAGAAACTAAGGAAGAAAATCAAACCTTATCTCCTGCGGTAAGAAAAATTGTTGTTGAAAATAAAATTGATATTCAATCTGTAAAAGGCTCAGGCAAAGATGGAAGAATTTTAAAAGGTGATTTAATAAGTCTTATGGGAGCTCAGCCCCAACCATCTGAAAGAAAAATTCAATATGGTCCTGAAGAGAAAATCAGAATGACTAGATTGAGACAGACAATTGCAAAAAGATTAAAACAAGCACAAGAAAATGCTGCCTTATTAACTACTTTCAATGAAGTTGATATGTCGAGTATCATGGAAATGAGAAAAGAAAATCAAGAGGATTTTCAAAGTAGATATGGAATAAAATTAGGCTTTATGTCTTTTTTTGTAAAAGCATGCATAGTTGCACTTAAATCTTTTCCAGCCGTCAATGCAGAAATAGATGGTGAAGATATAATTTATAAAAATTATTATAATATAAGTTTTGCAGTTGGAACTGAAAAAGGATTGGTCGTTCCAGTTTTAAAAAATGCAGATGAATTATCATTTGCAGATATTGAAAAAAATATTAAAGAAATATCTGAAAAAGCAAGAGATGGTAAATTAACAATTGAAGATCTTCAGGGTGGAACTTTTACTATTAGTAACGGTGGTGTATACGGATCAATGCTATCAACACCAATTCTAAATTTACCACAATCTGGAGTATTAGGAATGCACAATATTGTCGAACGACCAGTAGTCGTAGATGGAGAAATTAAAATAAGACCAATTATGTACTTAGCTTTATCTTATGATCATAGGATTATAGATGGAAAAGAGTCAGTTTCATTTTTGAAAATGATTAAAGAAAATTTAGAAGATCCAAGAAGGTTGTTTTTAGATATTTAAATGTCAGAAAAATTTCAAGCAGTTGTAATTGGCGGTGGTCCAGGAGGGTACGTCTGTGCTATTAGATTAGCTCAATTAGGATTTAAAACTGCATGTATCGAGTCAAGAGGTTCGTTAGGTGGAACCTGTTTAAATGTTGGGTGTATACCATCTAAAAGTTTATTAAATTTATCTGAAGAATTTCATAAAGTTAAAAATTTATCTAACAAAGGAATAGAAGTTGGAGAAGTTAAATTAAATTTAAGCAAGATGATGAAAAGTAAAGATAAAGCTGTAACAGTTTTAACTAAAGGGGTGGAATTCTTATTAAAGAAAAATAATGTTTCATATTTTAAAGGGCATGGAAGTTTTAAATCAAAAAATGAAATAATTATTAAAGGAGAAGATAATAAAGAGACATCTATCAATGCAGATAATGTAGTAATTGCAACAGGATCAGTTCCGGTATCTCTTCCAGGAATTAATTTTGATGAAAAAATAATTTTATCATCAACTGGAGCTTTAAAAATTGAGCAAGTTCCAAAAAAAATGGTTGTTGTTGGTGGAGGATATATCGGTTTAGAGATGGGATCGGTTTGGTCAAGACTAGGATCTGAAGTTCATGTAGTAGAATTTTTAGAACATATTACGCCTGGAATGGATAGAGAAATTTCTCTTGAGTTTATGAAAATTTTAAAAAAACAAGGAATAAAATTTCATATGCAGCATAAAGTTGAAAAGATTCAAAAAAACACCACTGGTGCAGTAGTTACAACTACAGATAAAGAAGGAAACAAAAAAGATTTTGATTGTGATGTTGTTTTAATTTCAGTTGGAAGAAAACCTAATACAGAGGGATTAAATATACAAGCAGCTGGAATCGAATTAGATGAAAAACAAAGGGTTAAGACAGACAAAAACTTTAAAACTAATCAAGAAAATATTTATGCAATTGGGGATGTAATTGTTGGCCCAATGTTAGCACACAAAGCAGAGGATGAGGGTATAGCTGTAGCAGAAAATATTGCTGGTCAGTCAGGTCATGTAAATTACGACACTATTCCAGGAGTAGTCTACACAACACCTGAAGTTGCAGCAATTGGTAAAACTGAAGAGCAATTAAAAGAAATGAATTTAGATTATAAAATTGGAAAATTTTCTTTTATGGCAAACTCAAGAGCTAAAGCTATCGATGATGCTGAAGGATTTGTTAAAATATTAGCTGATGCTAAAACAGATAAAGTTTTAGGTGCCCATCTGATAGGACCTCATGCTGGAGAACTGATTGCAGAAATTGGTATCGCTATGGAATTTGGAGCGAGCTCAGAAGATATTGCAAGAACTTGTCATGCTCACCCTACTTTTTCAGAGGCAGTAAAAGAAGCAGCCCTTTCTGTAGATAAAAGAGCAATACACTCTTAAAATAATTTCATATTATCAAATATGAGGTATCCGATTCTTTTACCCAATATATTTGATCACCCATTTACATATGAAAGTGATTTTGAATTAAAAATAGGGGATTATGTAAAAGTACCTTTTGGCAAGTCAAACGCTACCGGAGTAGTATGGGATGAATTTGAAAAAAATAATAAAAAAAATTTTAAAATTAAAAAAATCTTAGCAAAACTAGAAGTATCTCCACTAAAAAAAGATACAATAAAATTTCTTAATTGGTTTTCTAAGTACAACTTAATTCCTAAAGGAATGGCATTAAAGTTATCATTACTAAGCAGCCAAGCTATAGAAAATTTATCTGAAGAAAAATATAAA
>JAYQUI010000034.1:0-13025 GCA_038147655.1 Nitrosomonadales bacterium | reverse complement strand
AACTTCACCTTCAGAATCTTTTTTTAAGTGAATTGTTGCTTCTGCACCATCATGAATTTTAAGTGCAACTTTTTTTAAGTTTAATAAGATGTCAACCACATCTTCTTGAACACCATCAATTGTTGAATATTCATGAACTACACCATCAATTTTTACTTCTGTAATAGCGAATCCAGGGATAGAAGAGAGCAAAACTCTCCTTAAAGCATTTCCTAATGTAAAACCAAAACCACGCTCCATTGGCTCAAGAACAACTTTTGCTCTATTTGGATTAATTAAATCAACTTCAACAATTCGAGGTTTTAAGTACTCTGTTGGACTATTTTGCATAAAAATCCTTATAAAATATTTAGCTTATTTTGAATACAATTCAACAATT
Organism: Nitrosomonadales bacterium; assembly: GCA_038147655.1. Taxonomy (GTDB): domain Bacteria; phylum Pseudomonadota; class Gammaproteobacteria; order Burkholderiales; family Methylophilaceae; genus BACL14. Next base: position 12,646 of record JAYQUI010000034.1, on the reverse strand, counting down.
AAAGATTCGTTAATTGTTGGTGGTAAATCATCTCTTTGTGGTTTGTTTTTGAATGTTCCAGTAAGCTTTTTAACATCAAACTCAACCCACTCAGGAAAACCTCTTTCATCAGCTGCTTCTGTTGCAGCTTTAACTCTTAACTGGTTTTTAGAAGCTTCAGCAACTGCAACTTGGTCGCCAGGTTTTACTTGATATGATGGAATATTTACTCTATTGCCATTAACAGTAATTGAATTATGTCTAACAAGCTGTCTAGATTCAGATCTTGAAACACCAATACCCATTCTGTAAACAACATTATCGAGTCTCGATTCTAAAAGTTGCAAAAGATTTTCACCTGTAACACCTTTGAGACGATCTGCTTCAGCATAATACGAACGGAATTGTTTTTCTAAGATACCGTATATTTTTCTTAATTTTTGTTTTTCGCGTAATTGCACACCATAATCAGACAATCTTCCTCCACGTCTTTGGCCGTGCTGGCCAGGAGGATAACTTCTTTTTTCAATTCCGCATTTATCTGTGAAGCATTTTTCACCTTTTAGAAAAAGTTTTTCACCTTCTCTACGGCATTGTTTACATTTTGGATCTAGGTTTCTTGCCAACTTTAATCTCCTTAAATTCTTCTTTTCTTAGGTGGTCTACAGCCGTTATGAGGAACCGGAGTAACGTCTTGAATAGCTGTAATTTTCAAACCTATTGAATTAAGTGCACGAACTGAAGATTCTCTTCCTGGGCCTGGGCCCTTGATTCGAACTTCAACATTTTTCACTCCAAACTCTTGAGCAGCTTTACCAGCTGCCTCGGCCGCTACCTGTGCAGCAAATGGTGTACTTTTTCTGGAACCCTTGAAGCCTGCTCCACCTGATGTAGCCCAAGATAAAGCATTACCTTGTCTATCAGTTATAGTAATGATTGTATTATTAAATGATGCATGAACGTGTGCTATACCTTCAGCAACGTTCTTTTTAATTTTCTTTTTAACTCTGGTATTAGATTTTGCCATAACAATTAGCCTCTATTTTTTAATAGCACGGATAGGACCTTTTCTGGTTCGTGCATTTGTTTTTGTTCTTTGGCCTCTTACAGGCAACCCTCTTCTATGTCTTTGGCCTCGATAGCAATTAAGATCCATAAGACGCTTGATATTCATGGTAACTTCTCTTCTTAAGTCACCTTCGATCTGGTATTTTGCGATCTCATTTCTTAATTTTTCAACAGCAGCATCATCTAGATCTTTGATCTTAGTTGCCGCATCAACGCCAACAGATTTACAAATGTTTTGCGCCGTTGTTCTTCCAATACCATAAATAGCTGTTAATGCTATATCAGCATGCTTATTGTCTGGTACGTTTACACCTGCTATACGAGCCATAATTTCTCCAAAATATTAGGCAATTTACTAAAAATAAAGTCGTAAATTATATCAATTTTTATTTGAATATACAATTACTTAACCTTGTCTTTGTTTATGACGAGGATCCTTACAAATTACTCGAACAACTCTTCTTCTTCGAATAACTTTGCAGTGTCTACACAATGCTTTTACTGATGCTCTCACTCTCATAATCTTTCCTTATCTACTCTATTTTTTTACTTTTCTCTAAAAGTAATTCTGCCTTTGGTTAAATCATAAGGCGTCATCTCAACTGTAACTTTATCTCCAGGAAGAATACGAATATAATTCATACGCATCTTACCGGATATAAAACCCAAAACCTCATGTCCATTTTCTAACTTAACTTTAAAAGTTGCATTTGGAAGGTTTTCTAAAATTTCGCCCTGCATTTCTATGATATCTTCTTTAGCCATTACCTAATCATTCCTTGTTGACCACGGAAATTTGCTTTTTTAAGCAAACTATCATACTGATAGGACATCATTTGTGATTGCACTTGTGTCATAAAGTCCATAGCAACAACTACAATAATCAATAAAGATGTTCCCCCAAAATAAAAGGGTGTATTAAATTTTAAAATTAAAAACTCTGGAAACAAACAAACCAAAGTAATATAAATTGCACCGACTAAAGTCAATCTACCCATGATGGTATCTATAAATTTTGCTGTTTGCTCACCTGGTCTAATACCAGGAACAAAAGCACCAGCTCTTTTAAGATTCTCAGCAGTTTCCTTAGGGTTAAATTGTAGAGCAGTATAAAAGTAGCAGAAAAAGACAATAGCAACTGCAAAAAGAAAAATATAAATTGGTTGACCAGGTGATAATAATGCCGAAATGTCTTGCAACCAAAATAGACTTTCACTTGTTCCAAACCACCCAGCGATAGTAGCAGGGAACAGAATTACACTTGATGCAAAGATTGCAGGAATGACTCCGGCTTGATTTATCTTAAGAGGCAAATGAGAAGACTGACCACCATATAGTTTGTTACCAACTTGTCTTTTTGCATAATTAATAGTGATTCTTCGCTGAGCTCTTTCAATGAAAACCACTATGGCAGTTACAAGCACTACTGCAGCGATTAAGAAAAAGACTAATGGAATGGAGTATGCACCTGTTCTAGCAAGCTCTAAGGTATTTCCAAGAGCGCTTGGAAGTCCTGCAACAATACCAGCAAAGATAATCATAGAAATTCCATTGCCGATTCCACGGGAACTAATCTGAGTTCCAAGCCATACTAAGAACATTGTTCCGGTAACTAAAGTCAACATTGCAGTGATACGAAATATAAAACCTGGATCAAGAACCAAACCTGGCTGCGCTTCAAGAGCTACAGAAATACCTAGGGATTGAAATGCAGCAAGAACTAACGTGCCTTGTATTGTGTATTTAGCAATTTTCTCTTGACCAGATTTTCCTTCTTTTTTTAATTCTTTTAATGTAGGGGACATTGCTTGCAGAAGGTTCATGATAATTGAAGCCGAAATATATGGCATGATTCCAAGGGCAAATACAGTAAATCTACTTAGTGCTCCACCAGAAAACATATTAAACATACCTAAAATGCCGCCACTTTGACTGTCAAACAATTTCTTCAATTCTAGTGGATCAATACCTGGAACAGGGATGTGTGCTCCAAGACGAAACACAATAAGAGCACCTAATAGGAATAATATCCTACTCTTCAACTCTGTCATACCACTAAAATTTAAAGGATTTTGTGCCATTATCTTATGATTCTATTTTACCGCCAGCAGCCTCGATTGCTTCTTTAGCTCCCTTGGTAACACCCAAACCAGAAATGGTATATTTATTTTTAACTTCACCGGATAAAAATATTTTTACTGACAAAGCTAACTCAGATACGAGGTTTTCTTTTTTAAGAGTTAATAAATCAATTTTTCCAGCAGGTAATTTATTTAACTCAGATGTTCGGATTTGATCCTTATAATCTTTTTGTAAAGACTTGAAACCTCTTTTAGGAAGTCTTCTTTGAATTGGCATTTGACCACCTTCAAAACCTACAGCTACAGAACCTCCAGCTCTAGATTTTTGACCTTTATGGCCACGACCTGCTGTTTTACCAAACCCAGAGCCAATACCTCTTCCAACTCTTTTAGCTGATGGATTTGATCCTTCTGATGGTTTAAGTGTATTAAGTTTCATATTAATTCTCTACTCTTAATAAATAATTAACTGAATTAATCATGCCTCTTACTTCAGGGCTATCAACTAATTCAACAGTATGATTGATTTTTCTCAAGCCTAAACCTTTGATGGTGGCAATATGTTTTTTGCCTGCGCCAATAGTGCTTTTTACTTGCGTTACTTTGATTGTTTTATCTTTAGCCATTTTCATCAACCTCTAATTTCTTCTACTGTTTTTCCGCGCTTAGCTGCAATCTCAGCTGGTGTATTCATATTTGCTAAACCGTTAAGTGTTGCTCGAACAATATTGTATGGGTTTGATGACCCAAAGCTTTTTGCAGTAACGTTATGCATTCCCATCACTTCAAAAATTGCTCGCATAGCACCGCCAGCAATTATTCCTGTACCTTCAGTAGCTGGTTGGATCAAAACTTTTGCAGCGCCATGTTTACCTATAACAGCATGCTGGAGTGTGCCTGTTTTGGTGAGGTTAACTTTTAACATACCTCTTTTCGCTTCTTCCATTGCTTTTTGAACTGCTAGTGGTACCTCGCGAGCTTTACCCTTACCCATTCCAATTGATCCATCACCGTCACCAACAACTGTTAATGCGGCAAAACTCATAATACGACCACCTTTAACAACTTTGGTGACACGATTAACTGTGATCATCTTTTCTTTAAGACCGTCTGTTTGTTGTTGTAATCCTTGATCTTGAGCCATAGTTTATTTCCTAATATTTTTAGAATTTAAGTCCGTTTTCTCTAGCTGCATCAGCAAGAGCCTTTATTCTTCCGTGATATCTGTACCCGGAGCGATCAAAAGCAACATCTTCAACGCCTGCTTTTTTAGCTTTCTCAGCAATTCTTTTCCCAATCTCAGCTGCAGCCGCAATATCGCTTGTCTTTTTTAGTTTTTTTCTCATATCAGCTTCAACAGTAGATGCACTGGCAAGAACTTTATTTGTTGCGCCATCTATAACTTGAGCATAAATATTTAAATTAGATCGATAAACAGTCAACCTTGTGCGACCTAGCTCAGCAATCTTAGCTCTTGTCTTCCTTGATCTTCTGATTCTTGATTGTTCTTTATTAACCATAATTAATCCTTATTGTTTCTTAGCTTCTTTCATGACAACGCGCTCATCAGCGTAACGGACACCTTTGCCTTTATAAGGCTCTGGTGGTCTGTAGCCTCTAATCTCAGCTGCAACTTGACCAACAACTTGCTTGTTAGAACCCTTGATAACAAGTTCTGTTGGTGATGCCGCCTGCGCAGTAATGCCTTCAGGAAGATCATGAATGATTGGATGTGAGAATCCTAAATCCAAATTGACTTTATTGCCTTGAACTTGGGCTTTGTATCCAACACCGATTAATGTAAGTTTCTTTTCAAAGCCAGCCGATACACCGGTGACCATATTATTTACCAATGCTCTCAAAGTGCCTGACATTGATTTTGCAAACTTTGATTCATTGTTAACTTGAAAAGTTAGAACATTATCTTCTTTGTTGACTTTTACATCACCTGTAAGTGACTGATTTAACTCTCCTAAAGGTCCTTTAACTTGAACGTTATCTTGAGAGATAACAACTTCAACCTTTTCAGGAATGTTAACTGGCATATTCGCTACTCTAGACATATTTTTTTCCTTATGAAACGTAGCAAAGGATCTCGCCACCAATGCCGGCAGATCTTGCTTTAATATCAGTCATTACGCCTTTTGAGGTAGTTACAATAGCAACACCCAAACCGTTCATCACTTTAGGAAGGTTTTCGGCCCCTTTATAAATTCTCAAACCAGGTTTACTGATTCTCTCGATTTTTTCGATCACTGGTCGTCCTGCATAATATTTCAACTCAACAGTCAATGTTGGTTTGCCATTATTTTCACTAGTGCTGAAATCTTCAATATAGCCTTCGTCTTTAAGCACTTCAGCAATCGATTTTTTTAATTTTGATGCTGGCATGGAAACGTGGACTTTGTTAGTCATCTGTCCGTTTCTAATTCTTGTCAACATATCTGCTATAGGGTCATGCATACTCATACTGTTTTCTCCTACCAACTCGCTTTAATAACGCCAGGTACTTCGCCTGCCATCATTAAATCTCTTAGTTTTCCACGAGCGATTCCAAACTTTCTAAATGTGCCTCGTGGTCTTCCAGTTAAAGCACATCTATTTCTTAATCTCACTGGGCTAGAATTTTTTGGCAGTGCTGCTAATTTAGCTCTTGCCTCATTTTTTTGCTCACTTGTAGATTTAGAGCTCTTAATAATTTCATTTAATTCAGCGCGCTTAGTCTTAAATTTATCAACCATCTTGCGGCGCTTGATTTCACGTTCTGTCATACATTTTTTAGCCATATTCGTGTTACCCTCTAAATGGAAAACTAAATGCTGATAATAAACCTTTGGCTTCATCGTCAGTTTTAGCTGAAGTTGTTATAGTGATATTCATTCCTCTTAAAGCATCGATCTTATCGTATTCAATTTCAGGAAAAATGATTTGCTCTTTAATACCCATGTTGTAATTGCCTCTGCCATCAAAAGACTTAGCAGATATTCCTCTGAAGTCTCTAATTCGTGGAATAGCTATTGAAATGAGGCGATCTAAAAATGTGTACATGTTATTTTTACGGAGTGTTACCTTACAACCGACAGGATAGTCATCACGAATCTTAAATCCAGCAATTGATTTTTTTGCTTTAGTAACTAACGGCTTTTGACCAGCGATTTTCTCTAAATCACTTACCGCATTTTCCATTACTTTTTTGTCAGCAACAGCTTCACCTACACCCATATTAAGTGTAATTTTTTCAATTCTTGGAACTTCCATTACTGATTTGTAATTAAATTGCTCCATTAATTGCTTTACAACTGTTTCTTCATAATATTTTTTTAAACGAGCCATATCTTATCCTTATACGTCAATCGCTTCATCGTTTGATTTATATACTCTGATCTTCTTGCCATCCTTCAGAGTTTTAAAAACAACCTTATCGGCCTTATTAGTCTTGCTATTAAAAATTGCAACGTTGGAGATGTCGAGTGGACGCTCTTGACTAACAATACCACCTTGAATACCTAAATTTGGATTTGGAGAAACGTGTTTTTTCACCATATTGATGCCTTCTACCAAAACTTTACTATTCGCAAGAATTGAAGAAACAATACCGTCTTTCCCTTTATCTTTGCCTGTATTGATGAAGACTTTATCGCCTTTACGAATCTTATTCACTGTTTACTCCTTATATAACTTCCGGCGCTAATGAAACGATTTTCATAAACTTTTCTGTTCTAAGTTCCCTTGTAACAGGACCGAAAATACGTGTGCCAATAGGTTCTAATTTATTGTTTAATAAAACAGCTGCATTGCCATCAAATTTTATTAGTGAGCCATCAGGTCTTCTAACACCTTTTGCTGTACGAACAACGACAGCGTCATAGACTTCACCTTTTTTAACTCTTCCTCGTGGCATAGCTTCTTTAACACTAACTTTAATAATGTCTCCAACGCTAGCGTAACGGCGTTTTGAACCACCAAGAACCTTAATGCACTGAACGGAACGTGCACCAGTATTATCGGCAACCTCTAATTTTGATTGCATTTGTATCATGAAATATTCTCCAACTTAATCCGCTATTTCAACCCAGTTTAACTAACTGCTTTTACGGTCAGTATTGGGGTGCTAAGCATGCACCACTTTAAAAAAGACGCAAATTTTATAATATTTGCCTGTAAAAGACAAGTATTAATTAACTTGCGGAGCTTTTGATAAAACTTTAGTAACCACCCATGTTTTCGTTTTTGACATTGGTTTAGACTCAGCAATTTCAACTAAATCGCCTTCACCAATTTCATTTTTTTCGTCATGAGCATGAAATTTATTGGACAGCTTTATCACTTTACCAACAACTGGATGCTTTACTCTTCTTTCAACCAGCACTGTGACTGTCTTGTCCATTTTGTTACTTAGAACCTTGCCTTGCATAGTTCTAATATTTTTTTGAGCTTCAACCATTATTTAGCCTCCACTTTTTCAGCCATCACATGTTTTACACGTGCAATGTCTTTTTTAATTTTAGATATCTGGTCAGTTTTATTTGACTGCTGCATTGTTAATTGCATTTTTGCGTTAAATTGTGCTTTTCTCAATTCAATTAACTCTTTACCAAGATCTTCAACAGATTTTTTTCTTAATTCCACAGCTTTCATTCAACTAACCTCCAATGTGTCTTGTTATAAATGTTGTTTGCACTGGAAGTTTAGCGGCTGCAAGCCTAAAAGCTTCTCTCGCTAATTCTTCAGGTACGCCATCCATTTCATACAACATTTTTCCTGGTTTGATTTCGGCAACATAATATTCAACACTACCTTTACCCTTACCCATACGAACCTCAGCAGGTTTTTTTGAAATCGGTTTATCTGGGAACATACGTATCCATACACGTCCGCCCCTCTTGATATGTCTAGTCATTACTCTTCGAGCCGCCTCAATCTGACGGGCTGTAATTCTTCCGCGAGTAACTGCCTTAAGGCCGAACTCACCAAAGCTGACTTTATTACCAGTAGTTGCGATACCAGTATTTCTGCCTTTATGTTGTTTTCTAAATTTTTGTTTTGCTGGTTGTAACATAATTAAGCCTCGTTATTATCTTTGCTTGACTCTTCATTTGAAGACTCTACGGTCTCAGCTTTATCGGTAACTACAGGTTCCTCTTTCGCTTCAGTTTTCTTCGTAGCCGCTTTTACTGTTGTTTTCTTCGTAGCCGCTTTTACTGTTGTTTTTTTTGCAGCAGGTTTTGCTGCTTTTTTTGCCGGTTTGTTGTCATCTAAAGATGTATCGCCAACAATATCTTTTGTAATTGGTGATGCAACTTTATCATCTTGAAATACTTCACCTTTATAAATCCAAACTTTAATTCCAATAATTCCGTATTGTGTTTGAGCTCTTGCTACACCATAGTCAATATCTGCTCGTAGTGTATGAAGCGGAACTCTTCCTTCACGGTACCATTCTGATCGAGCAATTTCGATACCATTAAGTCTTCCAGAACTCATAATTTTAATGCCCTGAGCGCCTAATCTCATTGCATTCTGCATAGCTCTTTTCATAGCTCTTCTAAACTGAACACGTTTTTCAAGCTGTTGCGCAATACTCTGAGCAATCAAAGTAGCATCGATTTCAGGTTTTCTTACTTCTTCAATATTAAGCTGAACAGGAATACCCATTAATCCTTGAAGGTCGGAACGAAGATTCTCAATATCCTCACCTTTTTTACCAATAACAATGCCTGGTCTGGCTGTCATTATTGTTACTTTCGCATTTTTTGCTGGACGCTCGATGATGATCTTACTCACTGCGGCATTAGCTAGCTTTTTATTTAAGAATTCTCTTACTTTAATATCATTATTTAAAAATACAGGGAAATTCTTAGTACTAGTAAACCATTTAGACGACCAGTTCTTTTGAACACCTAAACGAAAACCAATTGGATTAATTTTTTGACCCATAATTCTCTCTTAACTTCCTACTGTCACTTTAATGTGACATGTTGGTTTAATAATTCTTCCAGCACGGCCTTTTGCACGAGCTCGAATCCGTTTGAAGACCATACCTTTATCAACGGTGATGGTTTTAACTTTTAATTCGTCGATATCAGCGCCATTATTATTTTCAGCGTTTGCAATAGCAGACTCGACAACTTTCTTAATAATTTCAGCGCCTTTTTTTGGGCTAAAAGTCAGAATGTTTAAAGCATTATCAACTTTTTTTCCTCGAACCTGATCAGCAACAAGACGGGCTTTTTGAGGAGAGATTCTCACACCTCTTAAGATTGCAGAAACTTCATTAGTAGCCATAATTATTTCGCCTTCCTGTCGCCGGAGTGACCTTTAAAAGTTCTTGTTGCAGCAAATTCACCTAGTTTGTGTCCAACCATGTTTTCAGTAATTAATACTGGAACATGTTGTCTACCGTTGTGAACTGCAATGGTTAAACCGATAAAGCTAGGTAAAATCATTGATCTTCTTGACCAAGTCTTAATTGGTTTTCTATCTCTTGTTTCTTGAGCAACATCTACTTTTTTAGATAGATGCACATCAACAAAAGGTCCTTTTTTAATTGATCTTGACATAATTAATTACCTCTTATTAGCCGGTCTGCGGCTAACTCTCATGTTATCAGTACGTTTGTTATTTCTAGTTCTGTATCCCTTCGTTGGAACACCCCATGGGCTTACGGGATGGCGTCCACCAGAAGTACGGCCTTCACCACCGCCATGTGGGTGATCGACTGGGTTCATCACAACACCACGAACAGTTGGTCTCACACCTCTCCATCGAACAGCGCCAGCTTTGCCGAGTTTTCTTAATGAGTGCTCGTCATTTCCTACTTCACCAATTGTTGCAATGCAGTTGATGTGGACTTTTCTTACCTCACCCGATCTTAAACGGAGCTGAGCATACTCACCTTCTCTAGCTAATAGCTGAACAGAGGTACCAGCTGATCTAGCAATCTGTGCACCCTTGCCAGGTTTTAGCTCAACACAGTGAATGGTAGTACCGACAGGAATATTCTTTATCGGCATCGCATTACCAGTTTTGATTGGAGCGACCTGTCCAGTTAAAATCTCAGTTCCAACTTCTAGGCCACGTGGAGCAACGATATATCGTCTTTCTCCATCGGCATAGCACAAGAGAGCTAAGCGTGAACTTCTGTTTGGATCATATTCAATACGTTCAACTTTGGCAGGAATATCGTGCTTGTTACGCTTAAAATCAACGATACGGATGTGGTGTTTATGACCGCCTCCACGATGACGAACCGTTATTCGACCATTGTTATTTCTTCCAGACTTTTGAATTTTCTTTTCAAGTAAAGGAGCATGTGGTTTACCTTTATGTAAACCCTCAGTAACTACTTTTTGTAATCCTCTTTGTCCTGGCGTTGTAGGTTTAACTTTTAAAATAGACATATTCGTTAATCTCCAACAAAATTAATTTCTTGACCAGGCTTAAGAGATACATAAGCTTTTTTCCAGTCAGCGCGTTTACCAAAATTGTTACCACGTCTTTTAGTTTTACCCTTCATGTTAAGAAGATTAACTGCAGTAACTTCGACTTTAAACATTAATTCAACAGCCTCTTTTACTTGATCTTTGGTTGCTGATTTTCTCACTTTAAATGCTACTTGGTTGAATTTATCAGCCACGTAAGTTGCTTTTTCAGTGATTTGTGGAGCAACAATTGCATTAAGTGTTTGGCTGTTTTTGATAGTTATTTCACTCATGCAAACATCTCCTCGATAGTCTTAAGCGCTTGCTCAGTTACGATAACTTTTGAAAAATGAACAAGGCTTACTGGATCAATATATCTAGCTTCAACAACAAGAGCTGTCGGAATGTTTCTTGATGATAAATATAAATTTTCATCAAACTCATTCGTGATTACCAAAACGTTGTTTTCAATATTAAAGTTTTTAATTAGCTCATTGAAAGACTTTGTTTTTGGCTTATCCACTTTGAATTCCTCAACCACTGTAAGGCGGTCTTGGCGAACCAGCTCAGAAAAAATGGATTTCATTCCTGCACGATAAGCTTTTTTATTTACTTTCTTAGAATAATTTTCATCAGGGCGATTTGGGAATGCACGGCCACCAGATCTCCAGATAGGGCTTGATGTCATACCTGCACGAGCATTACCTGTTCCCTTTTGTCTAAAAGGTTTTCTTGTGCTGTGTTTTACTTCGGCTCTTGTTTTTTGAGCGCGTGTAGCAACACGGGCGTTAGCCATATAAGACACTACTAGTTGATGAACTAATGATTCTTTAAAATCAGCAGCAAATATAGCATCAGAAGCTTTCACTTTTTTTGTAGATGCCTTACCTTTGTTATCGACTAATTTAATATCCATTATTTAGTCTCCTTTGCTTTTACTGCAGGCTTGATTGTTACATTAGAACCAGCTGAACCAGGTACCGCGCCCTTAATCATAATTAGATTTCTGTTCTCATCAACTCTAATCACTTCAAGATTTTGCGTAGTTCTAGTAACTGCACCCATATGTCCAGCCATCTTCTTACCTTTAAAGACACGGCCTGGGTCCTGACACATACCTGTTGAACCTGGAGCATTATGTGAGATGGAGTTACCATGTGTAGCTCGTTGTGAGCCAAAATGATGGCGCTTAATTCCGCCTTGGAAACCCTTACCAATTGTAGTACCAGTAATGTCCACTTTTTGGCCAGCCTCAAAAATTGAAACTTTTAATTCGCCGCCTAGTTGGAAATTGTTTAATTCATCACCAGTAACTCTGAATTCTTTGAGTCCATCAATCGAATCAACACCAGCTTTAGCTAAGTGTCCTTTGATTGACTTATTTAATTTTGAAGATTTAGAATTGCCATAGGACAGTTGAAGTCCGTTATAGCCATTATCATCAATTTTTTTGATCTGTGTCACTTTGTTAGGAACAACCTCAAGTACTGTGACAGGAACACTGTTTCCGTCCTCAGTAAATAAGCGAGTCATTCCCACTTTGCGACCAACAAGCCCTAAGCTCATGATCTTTTCCTTTATCTTATTATTATTAAAAAAACTAATTACAATTGATTAGTTTCTGCTTTATTACAATTAAGAGCGTGAATTATACAGAACTCTTAAAATATTACAACTTGATTTCGACATCCACACCTGCAGCGAGTTCTAGTTTCATTAGAGCGTCTACAGTTTTATCAGTTGGATCTACAATGTCCATTAATCTTAAATGAGTACGGATTTCAAACTGATCTCTTGATTTTTTATTTACGTGCGGTGAACGAAGTAAATCGTATCTCTCTTTTTTAGTAGGTAAAGGAATTGGTCCTTTAACAATTGCTCCAGTACGTTTTGCTGTATCAACAATTTCCTGAGCTGATTGATCAATTAACTTATAATCAAAAGCCTTTAATCTAATTCTAATTTTTTGGTTTTGCATTTCCATTTACCTTTCAAAGAACGAACGCCCCACAAAAAGTAAGGCGCTTTTTTATTTTTATTTATTACTCAACAATCTTTGCAACAACACCCGCACCAACGGTACGGCCACCTTCACGG
>JAYQUI010000033.1:0-13580 GCA_038147655.1 Nitrosomonadales bacterium | reverse complement strand
GATAGGTATGATCAAATTGTCCAATATAACGGCCTGACACCAAAGAAATTAGAGCAACAAATTCGTGGTGATATGGCAACACAACAGATACAAGGGACTTTAGCTAATTTGACTTATTTCCCTAAAAAAAATATTGAAGAGATAGCTAAGATTGCCTATCAAAAAAGACATGTCAAGCTCTATGATATGTTACTGCTTGACTATGAAGACAAAATTAAAGTAACTGATGATGAGATTAAAGAGTTTTATGAAGCCAACACGGAATCATTTATCCGACCTGATCAAGTCAAAATCGAATTTGTTGTTTATTCTGTGGCTAATATCGTTCCAAATGTGAATGTCACAGATGAAGAAGTAAAAGAGTTTTACGAGTTTAATAAGCAAAACTATGAAGGCGACGAAGAGCGTTCCGCTAGCCACATCTTATTTATGGCTGACGCCTCACAATCTGATGCAGAGGTCGAAAAAGTTAGGCAAAAGGCATCGAATGTATTAAAAGATATAAAGAAAGATCCGAAGAAATTTGAGGAATACGCGAAAGATCTATCACAAGATCCTGAATCCGCAAAAAATGGTGGATCACTTGGATTTTTCAAAAGAGGGGTGATGGTTAAGGAGTTTGAAGAGTCTGCGTTTACATTAAATAAAGGTGAGATTTCTGATTTAGTCAGAACAGATTTTGGTTTTCATATCATTCGTCTTGATGACATCAAAGGCGATCAAGTATCATTCAAAGATGTTAAAGCTCAAGTAAAAGGTGAGCTGCTATACGGAAAAGCATTGGAAATTTATAATACCAATGCTGAAGATTTTAGTAATATTGTATACGAACAGAAAGAGTCTTTAGACCCTGTAGTAAAAAAATACAATCTTGATGTTCAACAAAGCCCATGGATGTCAAAGGCTGATGCTGAAAATTTCTTCAATAACCCAGTTTTTTCTGAGGCTGTTTTTGATCAAACTATCATTGACAGCAAATTTAATACTCCAGCTATTGAAGTTTCACCCAATAATCTCGTTTCGGCTAGGGTTGTAGACTTCAGAAAGTCTGAGGCTCAGACATTGGACGATGTTAAAGACCAGATCAAAACTTTCTTAATGAAAAGAAACTCACAAGAAAATTTAATCAATGATGGTAATAAATTAGTTGAAGGACTTAAAAATGGTTCTGCGAAAGAGCCTAAGTGGATTGACGAATTAACCATTGATAGGTCTGACAAACAAGGATTATCAGATGTTATTGCAGAAGAGATATTTAAAATGAACTCATCTACCTTACCAATTTATTCTGGAATCTATGATCCCAAAGGTGAGTTTATGGTCATTAAGTTGGATAAAGTTGACTCCGACAATATCTTAGAAGAGGATGTTGAGTTCTTTAATGAAGAGTTTATGGCTGCTATTGAAAAAGAGATTGAGAAATCTTATGTTGAAGATTTAAGAGCTGATTCAAAAGTTAAAATCAACTCTAAATTTCTTCAATTTGCTCAGTAAGATTTATTCGATTGCCCCAGCGGCAGTTATATTCATGCCACCATCCACATAAGTTACCTCACCAGTGATTCCGCTTGCGAGGTCACTGCAGAGAAATGCTGCCGCATTACCCACTTCGTCTATGGTCACATTTCTTCTTAACGAGGCATGTTTCTCGTTAAATGAATACATTTTGTCAAAATCAGAAATACCGGACGCAGCTAAAGTTTTTATAGGACCTGCTGACACAGCATTTACCCGAATCCCTTTTGGACCAAGACTTTGAGACATATAGCGCACGTTAGCTTCTAAACTGGCTTTTGCCAAACCCATCACATTATAGTTAGGCATTGTTCTTTCAGCACCAAGATAACTTACTGTGAGTAAGCTTGCATCGCTTGAGAGCATAGGTAAAGCTGCCTTTGCAAGGGCAGTAAAGCTGTATGAGCTAACATCGTGAGCTATGCGAAAATTTTCTCTTGAAGTGTTTTCAACAAAATCTCCCTGCAATGCATCCTTTGGAACAAAGGCAATGGAGTGAACCAAGATATCAAAATGATCCCAGTGTTTTTTTAATAGATCAAATAGATTATTAATTTGATCATCATCTGATACGTCACAGGGTAATACAATATTTGAATTAAAATTTGCTGCTAGTTTTTGGACTCGTTGTTCATGCTTATCTATTTGATGCGTGAAGGCTAACTCAGCCCCTTGCTGATGCATTGCATTCGCAATACCGTAAGCGATCGATCGATCACTCAATAAACCTAAAATAAGCGCACGTTTGTTTTTTAAAAAAGACATGGATACCTCGTATATATCTGTTACGTATTCTGGTCGAAGTTATCTCTAAGACCCTCCCCGAGTAGATTATAACCTAATACGGTAATTAATATAGCAAGTCCAGGAAACAATGATAGCCACCATGCAAATTGGATATATTCTTTTCCGTCAGTCAATATATTTCCCCATGAGGCTGTAGGTGCCTGAACTCCAAGCCCGAGGAAGCTTAGACCGGATTCAACCAATACAGCGCTGGCAACACCCAAGACGGTGCTCACAATAATTGGGCCTAGGCTGTTGGGTAATAGGTGAGTAAGAATAATTCTAAAGTCACTCGCCCCCAACGTCTGAGCTGCGAGCACAAAATCACGTTCTTTTAAACTCAAGAATTCTGCTCTTACCAGTCTAGTGACACCCATCCAGGAAGTTAAGCCGATGACGATCATGATATTCCAAATGGAGGGGGTAAGGAAAGCAATGACCGCAAGAATAAGAAAAAATGAGGGTATGGATAACATGACGTCAACCAATCTCATAATGATGGTATCAGCAATGCCACGATAATATCCTGCTACAGAGCCTAGAATAATTCCAATGATGGTTGATATTCCAACCGCGACAATTCCAACAAGAAGTGATATTTGAGCTCCATGTAACATTCGAGAAAACACATCGCGACCAAGCGCATCAGTACCCATCCAGTGGGTTCCATCAGGAGATAAAAGGATCGCATTGATATTAATATAATTTGGATCAAACGGGCTGAGATACCCTGCAAAGATCGCAAGTATTCCTATTATTGAGATAATTATTAACCCAGCTAAAGACATTGGGTTCTTTATAATCTTTCTCATTTGGCAAGCCCTCGTCGAATTCTGGGATCTGCCCAAGCGTATGCTAAATCAGCAATTAGATTACCTAGCAAGGTTAGGATGGAACCAATTGTCAATATTCCCATCACGACAGGAAAATCTCTCATCAGGACTGCGTCATAAAACAACTTACCCATTCCAGGGATAGCAAAGATTGACTCAGCAATGACTGAGCCACCTATTAATCCGGGAATAGATAATCCCAAGATTGTAATTAATGGAAGTAGGGCATTTTTTAGAGTATGTACAAAAATTACTTTTTTTTCATAAAGACCTTTTGCCCGAGCTGTTTTGATGAAATCTTGATTAAGTATTTCAATCATTCCGTTTCGAACATATAGTGAAATTCCAGCCAATCCGCTTAGGCAGGATATAAATACAGGCAATGCTAGATGTTTTAAAAGATCAAATATTTGACCTAACTTACTCATTTGCTCGTATCCAATGGAATGTAATCCTGAGATTGGCAATACCTGATTAACAACCCCCAATGAGTACATTAGAATCAAAGCTAACCAAAATCCAGGGATAGCAAAACCAATAAAGACAAACAAGGTTATCATGCGATCAGGGATCTTATTTTTCTTTATAGCGGCAATTGTTCCAAGCAGAATAGAAATAGAGAAAATAAGGAGTATGGTTAAAAGATTAATTAACAGGGTTATCGGGAGTGCTTTTTGAATTAAGCCTGGCTTAATGTTGCCATTTTCATCTTTTTTTTCCCACAATACAGGCCTTTGATGTGAGGCAAAAGACGAACCGAAGTCAAGCTGAGCAATTCTTTTTAGCCATAAACCATATTGGACAATAATAGGTTTATCAAGATTATATAACTCTCTTAGTTTTTGTCGTGATTCCTCGCTGGCCTTTGGGTTAAATGCACTCTCATTGGATGTTATGTCACCTGGAGCTAAATGCATTATAAAAAAAGATATCAAACTGATGCCAATCAACATAGGAATCATCCAGAGAATTCTTTTGATCAAATAATTTAACATTTAGAGGCTCATCTCGTTTCTTCTAAATTTCTTTGGAATATACCACTCATAGTCATTATGAAAGACACCTGCCGGTGGAGTAATCTTCTTTACCCCTTTAATTTTTTTATGAATAGCCGTTAAACCATATCCGGCATAGAGGTAAATAATAGGCTGTTCATCATAAATAATTTTAGAAAACTCATCATAGATTTGTTTCCTTTTTTCATTGTTTAGCTCTTTCCTTCCATTCTCAAGAAGTGTATCAACTCTAGGATTATTGTATCCAATAAAGTTGAATTGACCCGGCCCCTGTTGCGAAGAGTGCCAGATACTATACTGATCTGGATCAAGGGAGAGACTCCAACCAAGCACAACAGCCTCAAACTCACCTGTTTTGATAAACCTGTTCACAAAACTTGCCCATTCAATAACCCTGATACTGACATCAATGCCTATATCCTGAAGACGTCGCTGAATGAGCACTGCAGTCATTTCTCGTTGCTTATTTTGGTTTGTGAGAATTTCAAAAGCAAGAGGCTTGCCATCTTTTTCGTAGATATTGTTTGCATTGAGTTGGTAACCAGATTTTTCAAGCAATTCTCTGGATCTACTAACATCAAAAGAAATTTTATTGATCGACTTATTTTCCCAGTAAGTACCAGGCTTATATGGACTGGTAATTTCTTCTCCTAATCCCAACAAAACACCATTGATAATTTCTTCTTTATTGATAGCATAACTAATCGCTTTTCTGATATTGACGTCATCAAAAGGCTTTTTCTTTAAATTAAAACCAAAATAGGTATACCCATTACCCATTTCTTTATAGAGATTAATTTTATCGTTCAACTCAGATCGGCTTGGGAAGACTCTTGAGTACTGAATTGGGTTTATATTCATTAAATCAATATTTCCCGCAATCAATTCCATAAATTGGGATGATAGGTCAGGAATGATCCGGCTTATCTTTTTTTCCAGGAGCGGTCGACCATGGACGGAGTTAGGGTTGGTTTTGAGCTTTACCTGTTGACCGGTTGTCCATTCATCAAGAGCATAGTAGTTGCTTCCTGTAGGATTTAATGAGAAATAGGTGTCGTTAATATCTTCATCTTTTAGTAAATGTTCTGGGAGTATATGCAAGGACGCCCATGTTTCAAGGGCAGGTGCATAAGGTTCGTCATACTCAGCAATAAATATGTGACTGTTTACACATGAAGCTGAACTGACCAGCTGATAATCAGAACCGTAAGGAGTTCTCGTGTGTGGGTCAGTGACTTTCTTCCAGGTAAATAACACATCTTCACATGTAAACGGTTCGTCATCAGCCCATTTAATATCTTGCTTTAAATTAAATATAATTTTTTTATAATCATCAGAAATTGTCCAGCCGTCTGCCAGGTCTCCTTCAAAACCAAGATTTTCATCATACTTTAATAGAGAGTTAAAAATTTGTCCGGCAATCGCAGATGAGGCGGAGTCACCAGCTATCATCGCAATCAGGTTGTTAGGTTCTCCAATCATTGCATTGGTCAGCGCACCTCCCGATTCTGGTGGGATAGGGTCATCATAGTTAGTGTTGTCAAGATTTTGACTATTATTACAACCAACGACAAGACTTAAAATTAATAGAGCTAAAAACTTATGCATATATCCTTATTGAGGAATATCGATGTACTTACCTACGATTATTTTTGTGCTTTTGAGTTCATTAAACTCCATTAAATCTTTGATTGAGATCTTATATTTTCTAGCTATCCCACCTAGAGTATCTCCAGGCTTAATTTGATGGGTAATAATCGTTGAGTAGGAGTATAAATTATCTGTGTTGATTGGGTATTTCTTTAAAACATCAGGTGAAGCTGGAATTAAGATAATTTTATTTTTAAGAGTTTGATTGCTTCTTAATTGATTAATCTTAATTAATTCCTTTATGTCAATATTAAATTTTTTAGCCACATGGTTTACCTTTTCTCCTTTGATGGGCGTGTAGGTAATCCAGTTGGTAAGTGGATCCTTATGATCATCCAAATTTTTCAAAAATGTATCAACACTGTCAACAGGCAACAGTATATCCTGAGCACCAAAGTGTGCTTTCATTAAGGGTCGATTATGTTCAGCATTCAATAATTGGAACTCTTCGAAGGGTATATCAGCTAACTCAGCTGCTATATGTGTATCCATTTCATTAGGAACATTAACAACTTGGAAGTAAGGTTTATCTGGAATATCTTTAATATACAGTTGAAATCTTTCCGGGTCTTGAATAATTTTTTTTACCGCTAATAATTTTGGTACATAATTTTTTGTTTCTTTGGGAAGTCTGAGAGAGTAATAATCAGTAGCTAATTTTCTTTTTTTATTTCTTAGGATGGCTCTTTTTACTCGACCTTCACCTGCGTTATAAGCAGCCAAAGCTAATTCCCAGGACCCAAAAAGATTGTGAAGTTGTTCAAGGTAATCCAAGGCAGCATTAGTTGAGTCAATAATATTCCTCCGCTTATCTCTCCACCAGTCCTGCTCAAGCCCAAATAATTTTCCAGTTGAAGGAATAAACTGCCACACGCCAACAGCTTTTTGCCTAGATTTAGCAACTGGATTGTAAGCACTTTCAATCATAGGCAGGAGTGCTATTTCCATTGGCATATTTCTTTTTTCGACCTCTTCGACAACATGAAATAAATAGCGGGATGATCTTTCAATCATCCTCTCAACATACTCGGGCCTAGACTGGTACCATTTAACATAATTTTTAACTCTTCTGTTATCAATATCTTTAATAGCAAATCCATTTTGTATTCTTTCCCATAGATTTTTATCTCCCTCGATATAGTGAATAGTTTCATCATTATCTGGGACTGGATCGTCAAACAATTCAAGAGTTACACCCTCAGCATTTTCAATTGTAGTTGGTAATTCAAAAGAATTTGAGAACAAGGAAGGGCTCAGGAGTAGTGAAAAAAATAGTAATATATATTTCATTAAAATAGGTCTTTTGCTTCTCTTAATTTTTTAAATTCTTTAAATGAAGAGTTAATGAATGGATTTGATTCTAACTCATCCTTCAATAAAGAGGGTAAAGTAATCATTGATTTTGATAAAACTTGGTGTTTATTTTCATAAAACGCATTATCTTTGAAATAATTTTTTAAAAAATCAAGATTTTTTAGGGTGTATTCATGAGCGCAATATACCTTTGAATCAGGATCAATTGACTTGAATTTTTTTAAACTGTCATACATTTGTCTAAAAGTCCCCTCAAAAATTCTTCCACATCCAAAACTAAACAAAGTATCACCACAAAATAAAAGTTTATTGCCATGATAAATGATGTGCTCCATAGTGTGCCCGGGAACCTCCGTGACGGAAAATTCTAATGTGTTGGCGAAAAGCTGAATTTTGCTATTTTCCTGGACTTGATAATAAGTGAAATTAAATTTCTCATGATATGGTGCATACACAGGCACGTTATATTGATTAATGATCCCATCTACACCTCCTATGTGATCATAGTGATGATGCGTTATGAGTATTGCTGTTAACTCAAGATCGTTCTTTTTGTGGTAATTTAAAACCGGATCAGACAATCCGGGATCAACCACTACAGTCTTTTTGTCATGAATGATTGTCCAAATGTAGTTATCATTTAGAATAGGGATAGGAACAACTTTTAACATTAGTTAATTATAAACTTAAACATGACTTGGTTTGAAACAAAAATAGGCTCAGATTTATTGTTGTTAGAGCAAAAAATTCTCGATCAATTATTCGATCATTTGTTTGGCTATAACATTGTCCAAATTGGAAATCATCGATCATTGATTGAAAATTCTCGATTTAAGAATAAATATACATGCAAGCAAATTCAATTTGATGTTGATCAATTACCTTTTGAGCCCGATGCTATTGATTGTATTGTTCTGCCTCATCAAAATACAGAAGATGAGAGGATGTTGTCTGAAGTGTATCGTTCATTAATGCCTCATGGTCACGCAATATTTATAAACTTTAATCCATGGAGCCCAATAGGGTTAAGAACTTTTTTTTCAATGAGTTCAGAAGAGCCGTGGAATCATAATCTTGAAAGTTTCACCTCTTTTCAAAATAAATTATTAAAACAAGACTTTGAAATTGTAAATGGTAAATTTTTTGGATATAACCCACGTTTTAAGTCAGCATCAAATAAGTCAAGGTGGGATAAAATTGGTGACCGCTGGTTTCCTTTGTTTGCGAATATTTATTTAATTGTGGTGCGAAAAAAAATATTTACCATGACCCCAATTAAACCATCGTGGAATGGTAAAATTCAAAGAAATCAAGTCAAAGTAAAAAAAACCTATGAGCTTTAAAATTTACACTGATGGTTCTTGCCATGGCAACCCTGGACCGGGAGGTTGGGCATTTATAGTTGTTGCAAACGATGAGGTTGTAAAAGAAAAGTCCGGATCCATGGAAAAAACCACAAATAATAAAATGGAATTATCAGCAGCGATCGAAGGACTTTTTTACTTTAATGAACATATTGAATCAAAAGAAGTTGAGTTATTTACTGATTCTAAGTATGTAATTGATGGGATTAATTCTTGGATTCATGGGTGGAAGAAAAATAATTGGAGAACATCCACAAAAAAACCAGTTAAAAATGAAGAGTTATGGAAGGTCTTGGATGAATTAAATTCAAGATTGATAGTGAGTTGGAATTGGGTTAAAGGCCATAGCGGAGATATTTTTAATGATAAGGTAGATTTGTTGGCTAATAACGCAACAGTGGGAGATTGTATACTGTGAGACAAATATTTCTTGATACTGAAACAACAGGCCTAGATCCGACTCAAGGACATCGTATTATTGAGATAGCTGCTGTCGAAATGATCAATCGACAGGTCACAAACAATCAATTTCATGTATATATCAATCCGGAAAGAGAAATTGATGAGGCTGCACAGGAAGTGCATGGACTTACACTAGAATTTCTGTTTGACAAGCCTAGTTTTGAAGCTATTTCAGAAAAATTTATTAGCTTTATTGCTGATGCTGAATTGATTATTCACAACGCTCCATTCGATATTGGTTTTTTAAATATGGAGTTGGGAAGAATAAAAAAAGGAGTTGTTGAAGATTATGCTGAGGTGATTACCGATTCATTGGTTATGGCTCGAGAGTTGAGACCTGGACAAAGAAATAATTTAGATGCCTTATGTAGGCATTACGGCGTTGATAATTCTGAAAGAAATTTACACGGTGCCCTGTTAGATTCACTTTTGCTCGCAGAGGTCTTCATAGGAATGACCAGGGGGCAGGAAGCTTTAGAAATTGATTTTAATAATCAAGAAAAATTATCGGTCAACTTTGATAAAGATATTCTAAATAAATTAAAAGTGGTAAGTGCGAGTCAAGAAGAGCTTGAGCTGCATCAAGAATACTTAAAAAAAATTAAACTCTAACTTAAGGTGATGAAGATGCATCAGCCCAGTTGTTTGGCGTCTCATAGAGCCGAACGAGACTTGGCTTAATTTTTCCATCAAACTTATCCTTAAAAGCTGCCTCAAGCATTTGAAATGCAATTAATGCCATATTTTCAGCAGTAGGGACTCTGTCTAATATCACTGTCTTATGATCTTTAATTTGATTTAAAAAATTAAGAATTTCTACATCTTTTTTATACACAATAAATGCATGATCCCAAGGATCTACAATGGTAGACCTTATTAATTCTTTGGCATCCTTAAAATCCAAAACCATTCCAAAGTCTGATAGATCCTCTTGTTGAATAATTTCTCCACTTAAGGAGACTTCTATAGCGTATCGATGACCATGTAAATTTCTACATGTTGATTTATGATTTGGAATCCTATGACCCGCATCAAATTCCATTCTTGAAGTAATTATCATTTTGCAACCAAAGCTTTAATTCTAGCCATTGCAGGAGGGTGGCTATCATAAAAGTTAGAGTAAAGTTTGTCTGGAGTCAATGTTGAAGCATTATCTCTATAAAGCTTAATGAGGGATTCCTTTAAATCTTTAGCAGGTGTAAATTTGCATGCATAGGCATCCGCTTCATATTCATTTTTTCTTGAGTAGTGCGCCATGAAAGGCCTTACAAAAAATAAAAATAAAGGAGAAATAAGAAAAAACAGAAGGAGTGCGATTGCGTTTGTTTGGCTCTCAACACCCAGTCCTAAATAAAACCAATCATTTGACTTCAGTAAATCTAAAAAATAAAGACCTATGAACGACAGGACAAAGAGAAAAACGATTCTCTTCTTAACATGGTTATGTGCAAAATGGCCTAATTCATGAGCTAAGACTGCCAAGATTTCATTGGGTGAAAGTTTTTCAAGCAGCGTGTCAAAGAAGACAATCCTTTTTGCTTTACCAAATCCAGTAAAGTATGCATTTCCATGAGTGCTTCTTAATGATCCATTCATTACAAATAACCCATCAGACTCAAAGCCACATTTTTTTAGGAGTTGTTCAATTTTTGCTTTAAGTTTTTTATCTTCCATAGGTTTAAACTTGTTAAAGATCGGTGCGATATAAAGAGGGTATATTGCTAACATAGTCACATTGAAAATTGAGAGAAAAATCCACAACCAGAACCACCAATAATCTCCTAAATTGCCAAAAATCCATAACGCAATGAAAATGACTGGCAACATAATAATTATTGAAACTAGGCTTTGTTTGATTAAATCAGATATATACAATGAGAGGGTCATTTTATTGAACCCAAATTTTTCGTCAATCACAAAAGTTTTGATTAGACCTAAGGGGGCTTCAATGATGCTCGATAGGATAATCACAGAAAAGATCAACACAACGCCTTGTAAAATTTCATTATCAAAAAATTGTAAAGCAAGGTCATTGATGAAATTGATCAAACCACCAAGAGTGAGTATGTATAAGAAAACCCCTTGAACTATAAAACCGAGTATATTAATTTTTGCTTTTGCAGAAGTGTACAATGCTGCTTTTTTGTGATCTTTTGGTTTTACGATTTTTTTGAAGTCGCTTGGAACAGCATTTTGATTCTTAAGGGCACTATCATTTTGTCTAATGGATAGATAGATCTCTGTCAGTGTAGAGAGGATCAATAAAAATAAAAAAATATAAGTAAAGGTCATTCTTGTATTCAGTATCTAAAATCAGCATTTTAAAGTAAAAGAAGTGTTAGAGTTATATATGTATTCAATTGTTTAAATTTTAATGGAAATCATGAAAAAAAATAACAACAACCTAATATGGATTGATATGGAAATGACAGGATTAAATCCAGCATCAGATAAGATCATAGAGGTTGCAGTTATCGTTACCGACCCTCATTTAGAAGTAATTGCTGAAGCGCCAGTTTATGTCATAAAACAATCTAATGAGCTATTGGATTCTATGGATGCATGGAATACAAATACACATTCAAAGTCCGGATTAATTGATAAAGTAAAGCAATCAGATATCACAGAAGATGTGGCTGAGCGTGAGCTGATTAATTTTTTAAGCCAGTATGTGGATAAAAATAAATCACCGATGTGTGGAAATTCAATATGCCAAGATAGACGATTTATGGCTAATTATATGCCTAAACTTGAGTCATACTTTCATTACAGAAACTTAGATGTCAGCGTTTTTAAAGAACTCGCTAAAAGATGGAAAACAAACCTTCTTGGACAATTTAAAAAGTCAGCAAAGCATGAAGCATTAGCAGACATTAAAGAATCAATTGAAGAATTAAAATTTTATCGTGAACATTTCCTAATACTTGATAGTGAATAACCTTTATCAATTTTTTATCATTGGTTTATTTGCTTCTTTTGGAGCCATGCTACGGTATTTTTTAGTTTTATTATTCCCGTTTAATTTTTTTATTATAAATGGTGTTCTGATCGCCAATATCTTTGGTTGTTTTTTAATAGGGATCGTTTTGTATCTGGATTCACAATATCAAATTATGAGCCAAACTATAAAGCTTGGGATTGTAGTTGGATTCTTGGGAAGTTTGACAACATTCTCAAGCTTTGGAGCCCAGTTTTTTAGTTTTATTGAAGAAAAGTTTTTTTTAAAAGCTTTTCTTCATGTCTCTATCACGGTTTTTTTATCTCTAGTATCTATTTATCTGGGATACTGGTTAATGAGTTTTCTTCTCAGCCGTTTTTTTAGTTGATTTCTTTGGAGTTGATGTCTTTGCCTTGGCTGTTTTGGTTGATTTCTTCGGTGCATCTTTTGTCTCAACCATTACCAACTTTTCGGTTTTTTTAGGCACTGTTTTTTCACTCTTAGCCCAAGAAGCCTTTTTCCTGCGATCAGGTTTTTTTACTTGATCATCTTGAGGCGCGTCCTGACTAGACTTTTTCGCTGTTTCAACTAACTTTAACCCAACATCCGCAAGATTTAAATCTTTTAGCTCCTCAGCTTTTTTCTTAGGTTGATTTCTCTTAGGCTTATCTTTAGGTTTATTAACAGAATCTAAGTTTTTATCACTATTTTTTTCAACATCGACAGGAGTTTCAACCATGACCATTTCTGGTTTTTTATTTACGTTTCCTTGATTTTGTTGATTTGACCTGTAGTTTCGTGAGCGATTATTTCTCCTTCTTCTGTTATTTCTGTATGGTTTTTTATTACCTTCGCTCTCCTCTAGATCTTGTGATGACTCGCTATTCCTGTCTGAAGTAGCTTCTGAAGCATCCTCGGTAGCATCATCATCACTAGCAATTAACCCCTTTATAAAACCAAAAAGTGATTTATTTTTAGACTTTCTAGATCTTTTCTCAGGGATTACACCTTTAACAGCAGGAATCTGTTTATCTTTTGTCTCCTGTTCGTTTTCATCAAGGTTCTCAACATCAGGAACGTCCACTTCTTGATAGCTTAATTCTTTTTTGTTACCTAAGTCTGATGACGTAATCTTGAATTGAGGAACATCAAAGTACTTGTTAGCAATAATAAATATTTTATTATTTCCCTCTGATTCAGTTTGAATAATGATTTCTCTCTTTTCATTTAAGAGAAAGGTTGCAACATCAACAGGAACCTGAACTGAAATTTTTTGCCCTTGTTTTTTGTTAGATTGTTCCTGAATCATTCTGATTACATGTAAGGCAGATGACTGGAAGTCACGAATCCGACCTGTCCCATTACACTTTGGACATTCTCCGTTACTCGTTTCACTAATACTTGGCCTTAAGCGTTGTCTAGAGAGTTCCATTAATCCAAATCTTGATATTCGACCAGTTTGAATTCTCGCTTTATCATGCTTAAGAGCATCCCTGAGACACTCTTCAACCTCTCTTTGATGTTTTGGATTTTCCATATCGATAAAGTCAACAACAATCAAACCACCAATGTCTCGGAGTCTTAATTGTTTGGCAATCTCTTTAGCAGCTTCAAGATTGGTATTAAAAGCTGTATTTTCTATATCTCTACCCTTGGTTGATCTACTTGAGTTAACATCAATTGATACTAATGCTTCCGTATG
>JAYQUI010000032.1:0-13613 GCA_038147655.1 Nitrosomonadales bacterium | reverse complement strand
TTCTCTTCATTTGTGATCCAAAAACTGGATGTCCGTCTGTTGGATTGGCACCAATAACCATGATTACGTCTGATTTCATTACTGAATCAAAATTCTGCGTCCCAGCTGACTCACCAAGGGTTTGCTTTAATCCATACCCGGTTGGAGAATGACAAACTCGGGCGCAAGTATCTATATTGTTATTACCAAAACCAGCCCGAACCAATTTTTGCACCAAAAATGTTTCCTCATTAGTACACCTTGAGGAGTTGATAGCACCTACAGAGTCCGTACCATATTTTTTTTGAATTCTTTTAATTTCACTTGCAGCATAATTAATAGCTTCATCCCAGGTCACTTCTTGCCATGAGTCATGAATACTTTTTCTGATCATTGGGGTTGTGATTCTATCTTTATGCGTGGCGTATCCCCAGGCAAATCGCCCTTTAACGCATGAGTGGCCATGATTAGCACCCCCATTTTTATTAGGAGTCATTCTAACTAATTCTTCACCCTTCATTTCAGCATTAAATGAGCATCCCACCCCACAGTAGGCACAAGTTGTGGTGACTGACTTTTCTGGAACTCCAGACTCAATAACTGAATTTTCCATCAATGTTGCCGTTGGGCATGCCTGAACACAGGCACCACAAGATACACATTCAGAATCAAAGAAATTTTTATTACCAGCTGAAACTTTTGATTCAAAACCACGGCTATCAATGGTTAGAGCAAATGTTCCTTGAGTTTCTTCACAGGCCCTAACGCACCTGGAGCAAACAATACACTTGGATGGGTCAAAGGTAAAATATGGATTGGATTCATCCTTTTCAGCGCTAAGGTGATTTTCACCTTCATACCCATAACGTACCTCTCTTAAACCAACAGCTCCAGCCATGTCTTGTAATTCACAATCACCATTAGTGGAGCAAGTAAGACAGTCTAATGGATGGTCGGAGATATAAAGCTCCATCACACCTTTTCTGATATCTGCAAGTTTAGGTGTTTGGGTCGATACAACCATGTCCTCATCAACCGGGGTTGTACATGAGGCTGGGTATCCACGACGACCTTCAATCTCAACCAAACATAAGCGACAAGAACCAAAGGGTTCTAAAGAGTCTGTAGCGCAAAGTTTTGGAATGCTTGAACCAAGCTCAGATGCAGCTCGCATAATTGAAGTTCCTTGAGGAACAGAGATTTTTTGGCCATCAATAGTTAACGTCACCATTGTGGCGCTATCTTTTTTTGGTGTCCCGTAATCTCTTGTATCATCCATAATTAAAACCTTTTGTTCAATAATCCTATTTTATGTCTCTGATGGTTTAGATTCAACCCCAAAATCATTAGGGAAATACTTCAGTGCGCTCATGACTGGAAAGGGCGTCATTCCTCCCATTGCACATAGTGAACCATTAACCATTGTGTCGCATAAATTTTCTAACAATGCTACATTTTTTGGCTGCTCATCTTTGGCTACGATCTTATCGATTACTTCCATGCCGCGGGTTGATCCAATCCTACATGGGGTACATTTACCACATGATTCTATTGCACAAAACTCAAATGAATATCTTGCCATTTCAGCCATATTGACATCCTCATCAAATGCCACAATACCTCCGTGACCAACAACCGCATTTAATTTTGAATAAGCTTCATAATCTAATTCAATATCAAAATTTTCCTCAGAAATAAATGCTCCAAGCGGACCTCCAACTTGAACTGCCTTTATCTTCTTACCCGTTGCTGAGCCTCCACCAAAATCATACAACAGCTCTCTTAATGTTATGCCAAAAGCTTTTTCAATTAATCCTGTTTGTTTAAGATTTCCAGCTAGTTGAATTGGTAATGTACCCTTTGATCTTCCAACACCAAAATCAGCGTAGTACTGCGCGCCTTTAGATAGGATAATAGGAATGGTCGCTAATGAGATCACATTGTTAACGACTGTTGGCTTCCCAAATAAACCTTCAATAGCTGGCAGAGGTGGTTTATATCTTACCAAACCACGTTTTCCCTCTAAACTTTCAAGCAGTGACGTTTCTTCACCACAAATATAGGCTCCTGCAGCTCGCCTTACTTCTAGGGTAAAATTTTTATTCGAATTTAATATGTTTTTACCAAGGTAATTGTTGTCTTCCGCAATCTTAATGGCTTGATTTAATACATCGAGTGCGTGAGGATATTCAGATCTTAAATAAATATAACCGTGGTCTGCATTAACCGCCAACCCTGCAATGATCATTCCCTCGATTAACACAAAGGGGTCGTTTTCCATGATCATACGATCAGAATACGTTCCTGAATCTCCTTCATCTGCATTACACACAATGTATTTTTGTGTCGATTCAGTATCTAGTACTGTTTGCCACTTAATTCCTGTTGGAAAGGCTGCACCACCTCTTCCTCGTAATCCTGAATCCTTAACTTCATCAACAATTTTTTGTGGTTCTAAATTAACAGCTTTTTCTAATCCCTCAAAACCCTGATGATCCAAATAATCGTCTAGAGAAAGAGGGTCCGTAATGCCTACTCTGGCAAATGTTAGTCTTTCCTGATTTTTTAACCAAACAATCTCATCGGTTTTGCCAAGGTATTTGTCATGTTTTCCACCCTCGTAAAATTTAGAGTCAAACAGACTTTTAACATCACCTTCATTAATTGGACCATATGCTACACGATCACCGTTATGTAGCACTTCCACCAAGGGTTCTAACCAAAATAATCCTCTAGAACCATTTCTAACCAACTCAATTTCAAGATTTCTTTTTTGTGCTTCCAATTCAATTGCAATAGCAATTTCATTAGCTCCAAGTGACAAAGCTGTAGAATCTATTGGGACATAAATTTTAATAGTCATTTATTCAATATCCTTGATCAATTTATCAATTTTCTCTTTATCCACCCTACCGTAAACATCATCATTAATCATAATTGACGGGGAACATGCGCAATTTCCCAGACAATAAACTGGTTCTAAACTAAATTTTTGATCATCTGTCATTTCATGATAATCAATACCTAATTTATCTTTTAAGTACATTTCGATTGATTTGGAATTCATTGCCTGGCAGGACTCTGCCCGACACACCTGGATAATATTTTTACCTGTCTTTTTGGTTCGAAAATGATGATAGAAACTAACAAATCCATGAATCTCTGCCACGGACAAACTCATCTCCTGAGAAATGAGTGGGTAGGTTTCCTCGGGAATGTAGCCCAACTCATCCTGAATGGCATGCATCAGGGGGAGTAACCCGCCCGGTAAAGATTTATATTTCTCTATATGATGTTGTATTTTATTTTTATCCATTTGGTTTAAATCAGTTGACCTTCAGAATACCCCTATTATACTGAATAGTAGACTTTTTTTTAATAATAGAAATCATTAAAGATACACCTTATTTGCATGTTACAAGACCCTTTTAAGCGAAAAATAAATTATTTAAGGTTATCGGTGACAGATCGCTGTGACTTTCGATGTCAATATTGCATGAGTGAAGATATTGAGTTCATGCCAAAAAATCAAATGTTGACGATTGAAGAGATGAATCGACTCGCGAATATTTTCATTAATTTAGGTGTTGAGAAAATAAGACTCACCGGTGGAGAGCCTCTTGTCAGGAGAGGGGTGAACGAATTAATCGACAAGCTAAGCCACAATAAAAAACTTAAAGAGCTTACCTTAACGACCAACGGATCCCAGCTTGATCAAAAACTTGACGTGCTTAAACAATCAAAAATTAAACGCATCAATGTCAGTTTGGATAGTTTATGTTCTGAAAATTTCAAAAAAATCACCAGGACTGGTGATTTAAATGAAGTGCTTGCTAACCTTGAGGTTGCAAAGGAATACTTTCAAATAAAATTGAATACGGTTTTGATGAAAAATATTAATGATCATGAAATTATTGATTTAGTCTCTTATGCAGTAGAGCAAAATTTTAATATCAGTTTTATTGAACAGATGCCTTTGGGTGAGATTGGCTATGATCGCTCCACAAGTTTCATCAACAGCAACGAAGCAAAAAAAATCATAGAAAAAAAATATATTCTGGAAGAAAACAATAAAAAAACTGGCGGCCCAGCAGTGTATTGGAAAATTAAAGGCAGTAATTCTTTTGTAGGATTTATTTCTCCACATAGTCATAATTTTTGTGATTCATGCAACAGAGTGAGAGTGAGTGCCGATGGATATCTGCATTTGTGTTTAGGTCATGATGAAAAAGTGAATTTGATTGAGCCTTTGAGAGCTCATGATACAGATCATGCCGTTGAAAGATTAATTATTGACTCTTTATCAAGCAAACCTAAATCTCATGAATTTAATCTAGAAAATAAAACCAATGTGATTAGATTCATGTCCCACACAGGAGGATAATTGAGAGTTGATGGTCTAATTATTGCTGGAGGGCAATCATCCAGGATGGGGCAATTTAAAGCCTCGGTTAATTTTTTAGGACAGCCATTAATTAATCATGTTTTTGAGCGCCTTCAAACTCAAGTCGACAGTATTTTTATTAACAGTAATCGCCTAATACCTAGTCTTAATTTAAAAACAAAAAAGATTGAAGATGAAATATCAAATTACCAAGGTCCGCTCGCAGGTCTTCAAGCCGGTTTAAGACAAATTAATTGCCAGTGGTTACAAATTGCTCCATGTGACACCCCTTTTATTCCCCTAGATTTGACAGAAAAACTGATATCCACAGCGATTAATACAGACAAACCAATCATCGTTCCATCAGTCAATGACAGATTGCATCCTACTCTGGGATTAATGAATCAATCCATACTGCCTCTTTTGGATCAATTTTTAGAAACGGGGCAAAGGGGTTTTATCCAATTCATTGAGCATGTTGGCTACTTATCTACCCCATTTGCTGATGAAAAATCTTTTACCAATATCAATTCACATGATGATGTAAAAAAATATGAAAAAAATTAACTTAAAAGACCTGTATGAAGACAAGGGGTGTTTATCTGAGTATGATCCCAACTCTCTAAGCTATGACAAAGCTATTCTTTATCTTGAGCAACTCATTCAACCCATCAAAAAAACTAAAAAAATTTCTATTGAAGATGCAGAAGGGTATATTTTAGCCACAGATGTGAAATCATCCATAAATGTTCCAAATTATGATAATTCGGCAATGGATGGTTATGTTTTTCGACATCAATCACTAAAAAAAAATAATAATAAAGTTAAGTTGTTTGGCAGAATATTAGCTGGTCATCCAGTCGACTCTAACAAAACAAGTAACGTCTGTTTCAAAATTATGACTGGCGGAATGATCCCAAAAGGATTCGATACCGTAATACCTCAAGAGCTAGTCAAAATTGATAATGATTTTATCTGTTTTGATTTTCAGCCAAAAAAGGGGGCGAACATTCGCAAAACTGGTGAAGACATATCAAAAAATGAAGTTGCGTTAAATAAGGGAACATATATAAATCCCTTACATATTGGGCTATTAGCCTCTTTAGGAATTACTCAAATAAAGGTATTTGAGCATTTAAAAATTGGTTTCTTTAGTACAGGAGATGAAGTTGTTCAACTCGGGGAGAAAATTAAGCCTGGTCAGGTTTATGATAGCAATCGTTATCTGATTAAATCATTCATTCACAAAATGAATCTTCATTTCAATGATTATGGAAACCTATCAGATAATAAATCGAAGCTGGAAAAACAACTTAAAAGAGCCTCCGAAGAGAATGATTTAATTATTACAACCGGTGGAGTATCAGTGGGTGAGGCTGATTACATGAAAGAAGTTCTATCAAACATAGGAAAGGTCCTTTTTTGGAAAATGGCTATCAAACCTGGTAGGCCAATGGCTTTTGGTAAAATTAAAAAATCTTTTTATTTTGGATTGCCAGGAAACCCTGTTTCTGCTGCCGTGACCTTCCTTCAATTTGTCAAACCAAGTATCAAACTCATGATGGGTAATTCTCAGTTTGAATCAACGCCAATTCTTGAAGCAAAATTAGGACAAAAAATCATTCGAAAAAAAGGTCGAACTGAATTTATTCGTGCTCATTTAGAAAAAACTGTGAAAGGTTATCATGTAAAACCATTGACTCAGCAAGGCTCTGGCATGTTGAAATCGATGTCAGATGCAAATTGTTTTATTTTCATGACTGAAAAAGAGGAAGTTTTAGAAAAAAACACCAACGTCAAAGTCATACTTTTTGATGGTTTAATTTAGAGAATTTACCAAAAAATATTATAATTGACCATTCAATGATGCCCGCAACACAAAAATACGAAGTAAAGTTTCTAGAGACAGTCATCTTGTCTCTGTTATTGCATGTCTCTTTACTGGTCATTATTCCTAAAATGCAACTTGATGATATTGTTGTCCCAGAGATCTTAAATGTAGAAATTGATTTAACTCAACCTGAACCACCAAAAATTATCGAGCAACCTAAGAAAATTGATCCACCGAAACCTGAAAAAAAACCAGAGCCTGTGAAAGAGATAGCTCCCATTCAAGAAGAAGTTATTGAGGAATTACCTGAACCTATTGTCGAAGAAATCACAGAATTCATTGAGCCAGAGGAAACTGCTCCCATAGAAGAGGTACAGGAATATATTCCACCACAACCCTCTCCAGAAGTTGTAAAAAAAGTAACCGACAGCTATACAAACCAATTGACCAGGGCTATTGCTAAACAAAAAAAATATCCTAAAATTGCCCAGATGCGTCAATGGCAGGGTGAGGTATTATTAAATATTGAAATCGATCCACAAGGTAATCTTGTAAAAGCAGATATTCTTGAGGAGTCACGATATAAGATACTTAATAATGAGGCGATCGATATGGTGAAAAGAGCATCGCCATTTCCACAACCGCCAGAAGAATTAAGACTTAAAAATTTCACCGTATTAGTGCCAATATCTTTTAAACTTGAGTAAAGTTTGATTGTCACAAAGTTGTAGTAATTTTTAGGTAAAATAAACAAATGAAATTAAAAAACTTCTCGCTTCAAGGCACTAACGACCTCAA
This sequence comes from Nitrosomonadales bacterium, assembly GCA_038147655.1. GTDB lineage: Bacteria > Pseudomonadota > Gammaproteobacteria > Burkholderiales > Methylophilaceae > BACL14. The sequence continues at coordinate 6,621 of JAYQUI010000032.1, read as the reverse complement.
TTTTGAATTTAATAGTTTTTCAGGAAAAAAATTAGTCATTTATTTTTATCCAAAAGATTCAACTCCAGGATGTACTAATGAGGGAATTGATTTTTCAACCAAGTTACCAGAGTTTAAAGCCAAAAATTGCGAAGTATTTGGAATCTCGAGAGATAGCTTAAAATCTCACGAAAATTTCAAAAAGAAATATGACTTTAATTTTGAATTGCTTTCAGACCCCGATGAGATTGCTTGTAATATATTTGATGTTATTAAGATGAAAAATATGTATGGTAAACAAGTGAGAGGTATTGAGAGAAGTACGTTTGTTATTGATGAAGATGGCCAAATCATTAAAGAATGGCGTGGAGTGAAAGTAAATGGTCATGTTGATGAAGTCCTTGAATTTCTAAGTTCTTGAGAAATATAAATCTATGGTAAATAAAAAAACAAAACTCTTTGTGCTAGACACAAATGTATTGCTGCATGATCCCAGCTGTTTATATCGTTTTGAAGAACATGATATCTACCTGCCGATGGTGACTTTAGAAGAACTTGATAATATTAAAAAAGGAGGGTCTGAGGTCGCTAGAAATGCAAGGCAGACCAGTCGTTTTATTGAAGAAATTATCGCTGATACAGAAACCAACCTTGATCAGGGGTGCATCTTAGATAAATTCAGTAAAAATTCTGGTCGTCTATTTTTACAAACCCAGCCGATTGATTATGAGCTTCCTATGTTGGCTGGAAGTAAGGCAGATAATCAGATTCTTGGAGTCGTCCATTTCCTTAAAACAGAATACTTTAAGAGGGAAGTTATCCTTGTTTCTAAAGACATTAACATTCGTATTAAAGCGCGTGCTTTATCTATTTCGGCCGAAGATTACTTTAACGATAAGGTGCTTGAGGACACCGAGTTACTTCATTCTGGAATTACTGAATTACCAGAAAATTTTTGGGAAAAACACAGTAAAGACATGGAATCCTGGCAGGAAGAAGGAAGAATGTTTTACAAATTAACTGGCCCACAATGTAAAGATTTTGTGCAAAATGAATTTGTTTATTATGAGTTCGATAAGCCTTTTCATGCCATTGTTCGTAAGGTACAAAAAAATACAGCGACGTTAGAGATAGTTCAAGATTATTCAAATTCTAAATTCAATGTTTGGGGTATCAATGCCCGTAACAAAGAGCAAAACTTTGCGCTTAACCTCCTGATGGATCCTAACGTAGACTTTGTTACCCTGCTAGGTCAGGCGGGAACTGGTAAAACATTACTTACACTTGCTGCAGCGTTGCAACAAACCTTGGATCTTAAACTGTACTCTGAAATCATAATGACAAGAGTGACTGTATCTGTAGGTGAAGATATTGGATTTTTACCAGGAACTGAAGAAGAAAAAATGAATCCTTGGATGGGAGCGTTAGAAGATAATTTGGATGTTCTGAATAAATCTGATGAAACAGCTGGCGACTGGGGCAGAGCAGCGACACAAGATTTAATTAAATCTAGAATTAAGGTGAAATCTTTAAATTTTATGCGGGGACGTACTTTCCTTAAAAAATTCTTAATTATCGATGAAGCTCAGAATCTCACTCCGAAGCAGATGAAAACTCTTATTACTCGAGCCGGACCTGGAACGAAAGTGGTTTGTTTAGGTAACATTGCGCAGATTGATACGCCCTATTTAACAGAAGGTAGCTCAGGTTTGACTTTTGTAGTGGATCGATTTAAAGGATGGCAACACAATGGGCATGTTACCTTGCAGAGAGGCGAACGTTCACGTTTAGCAGATTATGCAGCAGAAGCTCTCTAACCAATCATCTGTTCATAGCAGAGGGTTTTACTTTTTTTTAAGTGCTCAATTTTTATCAGCATTATCTGACAATGCTCTTTTGTTCGCTGCCATTGCCCTTTTAGCAAATATGCAAGCTCCTGAATGGCATCAACCTTTATTGCTGCAGTTTTTTGTCATTTCTTATATTTTTTTGGCTCCCTTTGTGGGAGCAATTGCAGATGCATTCCCTAAAAGTAATGTCATGTTTTTTTCAAATGCTATTAAGCTAGTTGGTAGCCTTGCGATGTTAGCTGGTGTCCCTCCATTATATTCCTATGGGATTGTCGGCATCGGTGCGGCATCATACTCACCAGCTAAATATGGAATTTTAACCGAATTATTACCACCCAAAGAATTGGTTGCAGCGAATGGATGGGTTGAAGGATTAACTGTCGCTGCAATTATTTTAGGCGCTATTGTCGGAGGGATATTTGCTAATTTTTCACCTCAGATTGCCATCATCATTATTTCTTTTCTGTATTTAGCTGCAGCGATCTGTAATCGTTACATTCCATTTGTACCCATTGATCATAAATTGAATACTAAAAATCCAATCTATCTACTAAAAGACTTCTTTATCTCTTTAAAAAAATTATGGGCAGATCCACTCGGTCAACTTTCATTAGTTATTACCACATTGTTTTGGGGTGCAGGTGCAACTTTGAGGTTGGTGGTAATCGCATGGGCAGCTTTTGCTCTGTCATTCGGTTTAGATAAAGCCACCATGCTCACTGCGATGGTTGCATTGGGTGTCGCGATTGGATCAGTGATAGCGGCAAAATATATCAAAATGAAAGATGCGGTAAAAATTTTAATTATTGGTTTTTTTATGGGAGTCTTAGTCTGCGCAATGATTTTTCTCAGCTCTTGGGAAAGTGCAGCAATTAATTTACTTTTAATTGGTGTTTTCAGTGGAATCTTAATTGTCCCGATGAATGCCTTATTGCAATACCGAGGTCATAAAATTATTGGAGCCGGACACTCCATTGCTGTTCAAAACTTTAGTGAAAACCTTGGAATCTTAATTCTGAGTGGGGCTTATACATTTATGGTCAAACATTCACTTCCCATCAATGGAATTGTTTTTATTTTTGGTTTATTTGTAGCCCTAACCATGATCACTGCCTTGATTTATTATGAGGATGCCGGTGAATAGGACTTAATGTAGTTTTACTCTCGCCTCAGTTCTTCTGGAAATAATCTTACCTAACAACCTAAAGATAACACTTACCACCCCATGCAAGGCTGATAAATGCATCTGATATAACATGAGATACATTAGGCGAGCAATTAATCCCTCAACAAACATACTCCCCCCAAGGAGTGATCCCATTAAATTGCCTACAGTTGAGTATCTTCCTAAATTAACTAAAGAACCATAATCTTTATAAACATAGTTAGGTAATGCCTTGTTGGGTTTTAATACCTTAGATTTAATAGATTTATACAGCATAGAAGCTTGTTGATGTGCAGCCTGTGCCCGTGGAGGCACTAACAAATCAGAACCGGGTTTAACTGGACATGCTGCGCAGTCACCAAATGCAAAAATATCGGTATTTGATGTACTTTGTAATGTCGATTCAACCTTGATCTGATGAATAGAATTTGTCTCAATGTTCTTAATGTGAGATAAAAATTCTGGGGCCTTAATTCCCGCAGCCCACACTACGAGTGAGGAAAGAATTTTTTTCCCAGACTGAGTTTCAATACCCTCTTTTGTTACCATAGTCACACGCTCACCTAAAAATAGTTTTACATTGAGTTTGCGTAGTTCGGATTCCACAGACGCACTAATCTTTGGCGGCAAAGCTGGAAGTAATCGATTGCTTGCTTCAACCAGGTAAATGCTAATATCTCGGTCAGGATTGACTCGATCTAATCCGTAAGCTGTCATCTCACGCGTGGCTTTATGAAGCTCAGCAGCCAACTCAACCCCAGTGGCTCCCCCGCCTACAATCACCACCTCTAATTGACCTGGCCGGACCGAACCTTTTTGGGTTTGGGCTCTTAAAATTGAATTATGTAATTTTTGATGAAAGCGTTCAGCCTGATCTTGGGTATCTAAGGCCACTGCAAATTCTTTGGCACCTGGGATATTAAAATCATTGACTGTACTTCCAACAGATAAGACTAAGGTGTCATATTTAATTTTACGTAAAGGAATGATTTCAGTTCCATCGATATCATAGGTTGGCTCGATTGATACAGTTTTATTTTTGCTATCCACCTCATTAACACGACCATATCGAAACTTGAAATGATGCCAATGCGCTTGAGCCAAATATTCCAATTCGTCTTTGTCCGGGTTTAAACTACCTGCTGCAATCTCATGCAGCAATGGCTTCCAGACGTGAGTTTTTTTGGCATCAATTAATATAATTTCAGCAATCTTTTTCTTGCCTAGGGTATTGCCTAATTTTGTTGCTAGCTCCAGTCCGCCTGCACCGCCACCAACGATCACTACCCGATGTATATTTTCCAAATGATATTCCTTCTATTCGTTACCAGTTAAATCTTTACTGTTGCTTCTTACGAAAGCGATGATCTTAAGTAACTCATCAACAGTTACACCGTCATCTGCTGCCATAATGCCGAAGCCTTTACCGCCCATACCGCCGTTTGTACCAGCCCAGATAGTTTCAAACATACCTTTGTTGGTTGCATCTTTAGCATAGTTATATTTAGGGCCTGTTAAACCTGGGCCCACTTGGCCTTTAGCTGTTGGACCATGGCACTGTGTACATGACCACAGGTTATAACGTTTTTTACCTGTTTTAATTGCTTCAGCGTCACCAACGTAAATGTTTTTACCGGTGGCTAAGAATTCTTTTTCAGCATCTGTACCAACTAATGCTTCTTTAGGGAATTTTATTTCACTATTGTCAGTTGTTTTAACGAACTTGACAGTTTCTTGTTTAATGTCCGAGATATCTGAGGCTTGATCTATAGATTGAGGTTGATCTTCAGAGGTAAGGTTATTATCCTCAATTACTGGATCACTATTATTTTCTGAACATGCCAATAAAAAAAGTGATAGCAAAAACACGCTAATAAACTTCATAACCCTCCCAGATCACAAAAAAAACGGCTGATAAATCAGCCGTTATTATAAACTAGATGTAACTTGTTGGTTGCGAAGAATTATTTCTATTCGTTACCAGTTAAATCTTTACTGTTGCTTCTTACGAAAGCGATGATCTTAAGTAACTCATCAACAGTTACACCGTCATCTGCTGCCATAATGCCGAAGCCTTTACCGCCCATACCGCCGTTTGTACCAGCCCAGATAGTTTCAAACATACCTTTGTTGGTTGCATCTTTAGCATAGTTATATTTAGGGCCTGTTAAACCTGGGCCCACTTGGCCTTTAGCTGTTGGACCATGGCACTGTGTACATGACCACAGGTTATAACGTTTTTTACCTGTTTTAATTGCTTCAGCGTCACCAACGTAAATGTTTTTACCGGTGGCTAAGAATTCTTTTTCAGCATCTGTACCAACTAATGCTTCTTTAGGGAATTTTATTTCACTATTGTCAGTTGTTTTAACGAACTTGACATTGGCATAGGCTAATGTTGAAACACCAACTAATGCAGCTAATAGTGATGAAACTACTACTTTCTTTGAAAACATATTTTCTCCTATTTATTTTGTAATCCAAAACAATATGGACTGTCCATATTATCAAGACTATCAAAATCATTTAATAGTTTAATAATTTATAACTATCAGGGTTATTTAAAAACTTGATCTGAGGTAGTCAATCTTTAGCTGTTTATTATATAAAAAAAGGGGTGAAAAAACACCCCTTTTTAAACATTTTTTTACAAATTATTTACATTTTTTTAGTTCTTATGACGCTTGTAACCGTCTAGGTTATTTGTAAAGACCGGTTCAGCATGAGGAACACCATAATCATCAAGAATTTTTAAAATTTTATCTTTATTTCTCATGATCACAGCTTCAATTTCATCGCGTCGCTCAGCCTCTCTTTTCCTAACACCCGCTGAAATGTTCCAATACGTTTTCCCAGTTTTTTTCACTTGCTCATATTCTGGAACAGGCACCACCACCAAATCAACACCCGATTGTTTTGCATAGTAGCCGCCAATTGGGCCCCACTCAATCGCCACATCCACAACCCCATCAATCACATCCTGCACTAATTTACCTGGTGATTCTGTGAGGTCACGCTGAATTCTATAAGCTCTTGCATTGGCCATTAAATCATTATCATCGAGAGCCACGGCAACCGGACTCTTATCTTTTAAACCAATTTCGACTTTACGCAAATCTTCCGATTTAAAGTCTGTGATATTAAGGCCGCTATCTTTACGATAAATAAAAACATGTCCCGCGCGATAATAAGGTTTTGTTGTATCCACTGCATCATAAGTGGTATTTGTACCAATCAAATAATCACAACGCCAGGCGTTTAGTGTATTTCTTAAGTATCCAAAGCGATCAAACCAAAATTGGTAGGTTAATTCTTTTCCCATGTCTGCGGCAAGAAGTTCAGCAATCTTATTTTCAAAACCCTCACCTTTATCATTAGAGTAAGGCATGTTATTAGGATCGGCACACACTTTAAATTCTTTATCACCCGGAACTCGTCTTACTTCGCCAACCTTACCGTCATTTAAAATATCATCAGCATAAATATCCAATATCGATAATGGAGTTGCCAACACCGCTAAAATTCCTATTAATCCTTTTTTCAACATGGTCATACTTTCCTTAAATTTATTTATTGTTCGTGATTATACACAAAAAAAAACACCCTACCGAAGTAGGGTGTTTGTAA
>JAYQUI010000031.1:0-13860 GCA_038147655.1 Nitrosomonadales bacterium | reverse complement strand
ATTCAGCAGATAGCTTATCCAGTCGCAGACTATAACCAGAAAAAATTAGTGTTGGTGGATGTGCTGAATGAGGCTGATCTTAATCAGGCCATTATTTTTACAGCCACAAAAAGAGAGGCGGATCGCCTTTCAGATGAATTATATTTAATGAACCATCGATCAAAAACTTTACATGGGGATATGAGCCAAAGAGAGAGAACACGCACCATCAATCGTTTTAAGAATAATGAAATCCAAATTCTGGTGGCAACCGATGTCGCTGCAAGAGGGATTGACGTTGATGACATAACTCACGTCATTAACTTTGACTTACCAAGGCAGGTTGAAGATTATATTCATCGAATTGGCCGAACAGGGAGGGCAGAGAGAAAAGGGAAGGCTATTAGTCTGGTCGTCGATAAAGAAAAATTTATGCTTCAGAAGATTGAAAAGTATGCAAACATCAAAATCGAGATCATTAAATCCACCCATAGCACCTCTGATGTTTCCTTGGTCTACAAGAAAAAAGAGAGCGGCTTTAAAAAGAAACGAAGATCAGCAGCTGGTGGTAAAAAGAACGATAAATTTACTGCTTCAAGTAAACGAAAAAAACCAGGATTTAAGGCCGACGCAAAAACAAAAGCAAAGCCAAGAAGAAGACCAGTTAAAAAAAATACTAGGCCTCAAGCTTCAGCTTCTTAATTTTTTTATTTACTCTGCTTAAAATAAATTTTTGCAAAATATTGGGTTTTTGATTTTTGAAATATTTTTTTAAAAAATAACTGATATCTTTTTCATCCATATATTCTCTAGCGTACTTTAAGAAAGCATAGAGATCTCTGAGTGATGCTTGAAAAGAAAAAAATCGTTTCTTCATTTTTTCAAGATCAATCAAGACTATATCTTCATTAGATTTATTGAGGTAGATGTGTTTTGGAACCGGGTAGGTGTGTTGAATATTATGCTTATGCATATCGTGCAATGTCTTTGCAATTCTATTTAAATCAGTTTTTGAAAATAATTTCTGTTTTTCTATTATTTTTTGCAAAGATTGATTATTTTTATTTAGATCTCGTGTCACCAGAACACACTGATTATCTCGAATACCAAAAAATATAACTTCTAAAGTTGGGATCTTGTGATCAATGAGATATTGGATATTTTGAAATTCTCTCAAAAATGTTGGCTGCCCTGAAATGGGGTGTCTAATGCTTTTAAAGTTATGGTTTTCTTGTTTTTTTACGAAAAATATATCTTCCCCAACCTTTTTCGTAATGACCCCGCTCCATCCATTACGCCTAGTATTTAATGGCTCGAACCAGTTATTAGGTAGACTCCAAAAACTTTCAAAATCAAGTAAACGATTTTTTTGAAGTAATTTTTTCCATTTTGGATTTACATACTCATACATAGGTTATTTTTCAGGAAATTCCAAAGAAATTCTCCCAATCTTTTGGGATCGGTAATCTTGCAAAATAATAACTGCCGATTTTCTTAAATCAGGATTATTGCCCTTAAGCAGCATGTGCTTTTTTACGGCAATGGCTTCAATAATATTTTCCGATGGTTGATTAATGATGGTTGTATCAAGTTCATATCGGTCGATTAAATTCTGTGAATAATTTTCTTTCAAACAATCGAGTAAGTACAATGCCGCTTCAGTTTCATCATACGCATTGATCCCAATAATGTTTGAGGCGGCTAAATAGTTACCTTGGATTTCACTTTCAATTTTATGCCACATCAAACCTGGGGTATCAGTTAAAACAAAATCATTGTCGACAATAATTCGTTGTTGCATTTGGGTGACCGCAGGAACATCCCCAGTTTTAGCAATCTTTTTTTGCGTTAATAGATTAATAAGGGAGGATTTGCCAACGTTTGGTATTCCAATAATGATAGCTCGAACAGGCTTGATGCTAGTTCCTCGGTGAGGCACAAGCTCCATGCACGCATTTTTTATGTCAACTTTATTTTTTTTATTTTTAGCTGATACGGCAAGTGCCGTAATATTTGTCTCTTTTTGAAAAAAATTAATCCATTGTTGAGTGACTTTTTCGTCTGCAATATCAGACTTATTCAATAATTTTAGATGCGGCTTAGCGCGATTTTTAATAATTTGATTTAACATCGGATTTTCAGATGACTGAGGCAGTCTCGCATCTACCACTTCAATGACAAGATCGTTGTATTTAAGATTTTTTTCAAAATCTTTTTTTGCTTTGGTCATGTGACCAGGAAACCATTGAACCGCCATATTATCCCTCTGTAGTTAAGCTTATTATAATGTAAACTTAAACGCATGGAAAAAACCTACGAGATAAGACCTGATCAATCAATTGAGCTATTAAAAGAGCTTCATATTTTGACTCGTGATCAAAAGCTCAATCAAGACTCCAGAAGAAAATTAAAGCAAATTTATCATCTTGCAAACTTTATAGAACCCATTATTCAAAAATATGAAAATAAGCCCTTTACCTTAATTGATCATGGGGCAGGGAAGTCTTATCTGGGATTTATTTTGTATGATCTCATCATCAAAAACACATTGGGCAAAATTATAGGGGTTGAAATCAATGAGGGGTTGGTGAAAAAATCAAACCAATTAATGCAGAAATTTAAATTTTCAAACATGTCGTTTATGTCACAAGACATTGCTTCTAGTCACGAGATAATTAAAAATGCAGAAATTGTCACTGCTCTGCATGCTTGTGATACTGCTACAGATGACGCGATTGATTTTGCATTACAAAAAAATGCAGACTGGGTTGTGGTCATTCCTTGTTGTCAGGCTGAGATGTACCAGCACTTGAAAAAAAATAAATCTAATAATCTCAATCATCATTTAGTTGAACTGTATCGTCATGGAATTCACTCAAGGGAATTTGGAAGTATGTTAACAAACGTGTTACGGTGCCTAAAGCTTGAATATTATGGTTTTAAAGTCACGGTGACCGAGCTGGTCGGCTGGGAACATTCTATGAAAAATGAAATCATAATAGCTGAGAATATCAAGCAAAAGAAGCAATCTGCAGGTGCCCGTATTGAAAAATTATTGGCTGATTTTGACTTATCAGAGTTACAATCTCGATTCTTAAATATTTAAATAACTCACGGGAGATCATTTTGAACAAATATCTTTTTCTATTCTGTTTATTAACAAGCTCAGTATTCGCTAATGACTTTACAGGGACATATCAATGTGAAGGAAATGATGGAAGTGAAGGGGCGTATCAAGGTGAAGTTATAATGAAAAAAATCCCTGAATTTAGTAATGATAGTTATGCGAGTTATGACTTTGTATTAAAGGTGCCAGGTTTTGGAGATTATCATGGATTTGCATCGGCAAACGGTCTGGATGTGGCAGTTTATTTCGCATTGGATGATCGCAAAAATGAAGACTATGGCGTAGGAATTGCAAAATTTAAACAGTCAGATAATCAAGCATGGAGTTTTCACAAATTCTATTTTGAACCAGGCTACAAAGGAGGTAATACCGGCTTTGAAGATTGTGTTCAAGTTAAAAAATAAGGTGTTGATTTATTAAAATTTTATACCCAGATTCCTTACCGGTTAGTCAAAATGTTGACGAAATCAAAAGGCTGATCGATAACAACCAAGTCATTATTTTTTGTGGCGAAACAGGCTCAGGAAAAACAACTCAACTACCTAAAATCTGCCTTGATTTAGGTCGAGGACAAAAAAAAATAATTGGCCATACCCAGCCAAGAAGAATCGCAGCTCGCTCGGTTGCATCAAGGATTGCTGAAGAACTTGAGGTGGACTTGGGTCAGGAGGTCGGTTTCAAGGTCCGCTTTACTGATAAAACGTCCAATAAAACTAAAATCAAAGTCATGACTGATGGCGTTTTGCTAGCTGAGACGCAAACAGACCCATTGCTAAAAAAATATGACACCTTAATTATCGACGAGGCGCATGAGCGAAATCTGAATATCGATTTTTTAATTGGCTTCATCAAACAACTTCTCCCTAAAAGACCCGATTTAAAAATAATCATCACCAGCGCGACCATTGATGTCGACAAGTTTTCAAAACATTTTGACAATGCTCCAACGCTTGAGATATCGGGTAGGACATTTCCAGTAGAGACGCTGTATCGGCCGATGAAAAATATTGAAGAGGAGGATGTGTTATCCATTGAGGAGTCGGTCTATGAGGTGATACAAGAGATAGACCGTCAATCTGGAGATATTCTGGTTTTTCTTCCTGGTGAAAAAGACATTCATGACATTCGCCGTTATTTGAATGAGATGTTAAATCATGATTACGAGGTTCTCCCGCTTTTTTCAAGGCTTCCTGTTCTAGATCAACAGAAAATATTTACGACCAGCACAAAAAAAAGAATCATTTTGGCTACTAACATTGCTGAAACATCATTAACCGTTCCAAATATCAAATTTGTCATTGATTCAGGGCTAGCAAGAGTGGTCCGATACAATCCAAGACTGCGTATCGAGCAGCTTCTCATTGAGAAAATTTCTCAGGCAGCCGCTAATCAGAGAACCGGTCGATGCGGTCGAATTGCACCAGGTGTGTGTTACCGATTGTATGACGAGGATGATTTTAATAATCGATCAGAGTATACCGATCCGGAAATAATGCGTAGCTCACTTGCGTCTGTGATTTTAAGGATGGCAAGTTTGAACTTGGGAGATGTGGAAGTCTTTCCATTTATTGATGCTCCATTTAAAAAATTTATTCAAGATGGGTATGACTTGTTATTTGAGCTACATGCGGTTGAGAAAAACCGAGCCATTACTGAGCTGGGTCGTACAATGGCTCAAATACCAATAGATCCTGTTTTTTCGAGAATCATTATTGAAGCATCCAGGCAGCATTGCCTATCTGAGATTATTCCTATCATTGCAGCAATATCTGTGGCTGACCCGATTGAAAGACCTTTTGACAAGCTGGAAGAAGCAGAAAAGGCTCAAATGAATTTTCATGATCCAAGGTCAGGGTTTATGAGTTTTTACAGACTCTGGTTACTGCTTTTAGATGAGGTTAGGAGTAAGAAGATTAAAGACTTCGCAGTCTTCTGTAAAAAGTATTTTTTATCATTTACTCGCATGCGTGAGTGGCAAGAGATGCATAAACAGCTCATGCAAATCGTTGAAGAATTGGGTTATCGGTTAAATAAAAAAGAATCAACTTATGACCAGATACACCAATCTTTATTGAGTGGTCTTTTAAGGAACATTGGTTTTAAAGAAGTTGAATCTAATTATTATTTAGGATGTAAAAGTTTAAGGTTTCTTATTGGACCTAAGCTGTTTCGAAATAAAAAATTTAAATGGATTATGGCGGCAGAAATTATTGATACGGGTAAATTCTATGCTCAATGTATTGCTGAAATTAATGACCAGTGGATTGAAAAATATGCAGAACATCTTCTCGAGGATGAATATTCTAACCCCAGATTTAATAAAAAACTAAATCGTGTAGATGCCACACAGAAGCTATCATTATTTGGTCTAGTGATCGTTCCTGACAGGACCATTCATTACGGACCAATCAATCCAGAATTATCTAAATCAATATTTGTTCGACAAGGAATAGTTGAAAACCAATATATCAGCCCAGGTCTTTTCTGGAAGGAAAATCAAAAACTGATTAGAGAAATTGAAGACTTGGAACATAAATCTAGAAGAAGAGACATTCTGATCAACGATGATGTGTTATTTGAGTTTTACGATGAAAAAATTAATGAAAATGTCATCAATGCTGCTGGCTTTGAACACTGGCGAAAGGGGGTTGAAAAAAATCAACCTGAATACCTGTTCCTAACAAAAGAATATTTGATGCAGCATAGTGCCAAAGATATTACAGAAACTGTGTACCCTAATCACATAACCATCAACCAACAAAAGTATCAATTAAAGTATCATTTTGAACCCAATCACCCTCGTGACGGATTAACAATTGCAATCCCTTTGCCAAATTTGAATTTAATTGATAGTTCATCGTTAGACTGGTTGGTGCCTGGATTATTAAAGGAAAAGATTACCTGGTCATTTAAAAACCTTCCCAAAGATATTCGTAGAAAATGTATTCCGGTGAAAGATTGGCTAGAAAAATTCTTGGAGTACCCAAGACAGGGAAGTTTTAAGGAAACATTTACTCGTTTTATTTGGAAATACGTCGATCCTCATTTTTTAATGTCAGATGATTATTTTGCTTCCATCCCCAGTCATTTAAAAATTAAATATGAAGTCATCAATGACCAAGGGAAGATGATCGATCTAAATGAAGACCTTGATTTATTAAAAAAAGAAAATAAAAAAAATGTTGAGGCGGTGGTTGAACATATTCAATTTAATATAGAACAGGATGGTATTACAAGCTGGCCGATAGACGAATTACCGATTAAGGTTGAGCAAACCATTAATGGAAAAAAATTTGAGGCCTACCCAGCATTAGTAGACTATCATAATTCGATATCCATTGAGGTGTTTGATAACCCCAAGCGCGCAGAACAACATCATTTTCAAGGGCTAAGAAGATTAATCTATTTTCATTTTAAGGAGCGGTTTAAGCGGATCCAAAAAATACCACCTGATCTTTCTGATGCAGCAATCGCCTTATCAACTCAGATACCTCCAAAAGATTTGATGGAAAACTTATGTGATGCCATTGTTGATGAAATGATTGGCCATAAGACGAATACTAGGAAACAAATTGATTATGAACAACTAATCAATGAAGGAAGAAATAACTTACCCAGAATGATTGATCATATGACAATGCATCTTAATAAGATTGCTTCCATCTACAAAGAGATTCAGAAGTTACGCCAATCACAAAGTTATATCGAGGAGATTGAGGATGACATCGAGGAGCAGTTAGAAGCTCTGTTGCCTCCCTATGAAAAACCTCTTTTTCAATATGACAAACTTCAATTTATTCCAAAATACCTAGAGGCTCTGAAATTACGCATTGAAAAATACCCACAGCGGATAGATCATGATCAAGAGTGCATCTCGCAATACAATCGAATTAAAAATAAATGGGTGGAAAAAGTATTGGGATTTGTTGAAAATGAATTAGAAATACCAGAGGCATACATTGACTTTCAATGGAAACTCCAAGAATTGAGGGTATCTTTTTTTGCTCAGGAGCTTAAAACGAACTCACCCATCTCAGTTAAGCGGATGGATAAAGAATGGGCGAAAATATTAAGAGAATATCAATAAGTGAAAGTGAACCTTAAAAAATTACCAGTTGAAATTAGCGAGACGGATCGATTTCGCTCACTGCATCTTGAGACTGACTCCATTCAAAGTTCGATGGATATTTCAGACCCGATCCATCTAACTCTAAAATATACCCAAGTCACAGCACTGCTACTTTTATTTAAAAGACATCCAACAAACATCACCATCCTTGGCTTAGGTGCCGGATCATTAACTAAATTCTTTTTTTATTTTTGTGCTAAAACCAAACTGCAAACCATTGAAATTAATAGACAGGTAATCAATGTAGCTAGGATGATGTTTGAAGTCCCTAAGGACACCTCAAGACATAAAGTGATTGAACAGGATGCAATGGAATTCTTAACAAAAAAGAATAAACATGAGGTATTAATTTCAGATTTATTTGACGGCTATGGGATTCCTAAACAATTTACACAAAAGAAATATTTTCAAATCTGTCACGACAGAATTACAAAGCAAGGAATTTTTATTATTAATTTGTGGGGTTCTGATAAAAATACACCCAAGTATATTAAAGAACTCAAAGATATTTTTTCAAAGGCCATAGTCGTTGAATCAGATGATCCAGGAAACATTATGGTGTTTTGTTTCAAGGATGATTTTAAATTCTCGTCAAACAAGCAAATGGAATACCGATTAAAACATTTACAAGCCAAAATAAATTTTGATTTAAACTTTTTTTATAAGAGAATGCTGAAAAGAAATAAACAATTATTTGAGAATATACATTGTCACTAGAAAAAATCTCCCTTTTTGCTTCATGCCCCAGAGGATTAGAAAAATTCCTCTTTAACGAAATTAGAACACTCGATGGTCAAAAAATAAAAGTTCATGATGGCGGGGTATCGTTTAACGGTAATCAAGACAGCATGTACTCTTTAAATTTAACTTCAAGGTATGCCACTAGAGTATTAAAACGATTGTCATACGGCCAGTTCAAATCTGAAAATGACTTATATCAGGCGGCAATGAAAGTAAAATGGGACGATATTTTTTCCGTACATAAAACCATAAAAGTCTCAACAACCTCAATTAAAACCTCTTTAAAGAGCATTGATTTTGTGACTTTGAAAATTAAAGATGCCATCTGCGATGTGTTTAATCAAAAATATAAACAGCGTCCGAATGTAGATGTGAGAGATCCTGACATTAAAGTACATCTTTTTTTAGAAAAGAATAATTTTATTCTTTACATTGATTCATCTGGTAAGCCACTATATCAAAGAGGATACCGACAAAAAACAATCGAAGCTCCTTTAAAAGAAAATCTGGCGGCAGGCATAATTACTTTATCTGAATGGGATTTCAAAGAGCCACTATTAGACCCAATGTGCGGAAGCGGTACGCTCCCGATTGAAGCTGCCATGATGGCATTAAATATTTATCCTGGAATGAACCGCACTTTTGGATTTCACCATTGGCATGACTTTGATAAAGAGATATTTCACAAAATTAAAGTACAGCTCAAAGAAAAGCAAATAGAAAAAGAATTAAATATTTATGCTTCTGATATTGATCGCCAAGCGTTTAATGCGGCATCAACCAATATCGACCAGATGGGATTAAAGCCCTATATACGAATTAATAACCGCCGTTTTGAAACATCGAATGCACCTAACGACCATGGCGTGATTGTTTGTAATCCACCTTATGGGGTGAGGTTAGATGAGTCTGAAAAGCTCCTTGAAAATTATCAACTTTGGGGCTCTGTTTTAAAAAAAGAATTTTCAGGCTGGAGAGCTTACTTTATAAGTAATGATATGGCTTTTCCAAGAGGCTTGAGATTGTCAGCCAGCAAAAAGACCCCGCTATACAACGGGGCCTTAGATTGCAGATTATTTGAGTTTGTGATGGTTGCTGGTAGCAACCGCAAGCTTAAGCAAGAGAATTAAGCGCGCTGTCGTAATCTGGTTCCTCGGTAATTTCAGAGACTAATTCGCTATGCATCACGGTATTATTCTCATCAACCACAATGACTGCTCTTGAAGTCAGTCCTTGTAGGCTTGAATCGTTAATTGCCACACCGAATGCATTAGCAAAACCAGCTATGTCTCTAAAGGCGGACAATGTTTCAACATTTTCTACACCTTCAGCCCCGCAGAATCTTTTTTGTGCAAATGGTAAATCTGCTGAAATACATAACACCACAGTATTATTTAGCTTGGCCGCTTCATCATTAAATCGTTTGACTGAGAGTGCGCAGGTCGGCGTATCAATACTTGGAAAGATATTCAGTATCTTCCTTTTGCCTGCAAAGTTTTCTAATGACACATTTTCTCTTTTTTGATTGGCAAGATTAAAATCTACGATTGCCGACCCTTTTTCTGGGAACTGTCCCCCAATTGCGACCGGATCTCCTTTTAGTGTAACTGATGACATTTTTCTCTCCATAAAGTCTTAAAGATATCGTGAATAAATAAAGATATCAGGTAAAATTAAAACATGCAAAGTAATTCAGAATCCAAGTTTATTCACCTCAGATGTCATAGCGAATATTCAATAACAGATGGTATTGTTAGGCTTGGTGATTATGTATCTCTAGCAAAAGAATTAGAATTAGAATCACTTGCAATCAGTGACCTGAGTAACATTTTTGCTGCTGTTAAATTTTTTAAATTAGCGACCAGTAATGGAATCAAGCCAATCATCGGAGCCGATGTTTACATTCAGAATGAAGATACTCGGGATCAACCAAGTCGCCTGTTATTGATTTGTCAAAATAATGAAGGTTATCTGAATTTATGTAAATTGTTATCAAGAGCCTATACTGAAAATCAATACAGAGACCGACCAGAAATTAAGTTTGAGTGGTTGTTTTCAGATTTGAACCATGGGTTAATTTGTCTTTCAGGTTTTAATTATGGTGCGATTGGTCAAAACCTTCTTTCTCAAAAAAGAGAGAAAGCTGTTTACATAGCCAAACAATTAAAAGATGCTTTTGATGATCGATTTTACCTTGAGGTTCAACGTTACGAGGTAGCAAAAAAAGTCGAGGAGCAGGAGAGCTTGGTTTTAGCTACGGCACAACTTGCATTTGATTTAGATATTCCACTGGTCGCCACTCAACCAATTCAATTTATTAAAAAAGAAGACTTTCAGGCGCATGAGGCAAAAACATGTATTGCTGACGGGTACGTGCTTGGAGATCAGCGTAGACCAAAAAACTTTACTGCTGAACAATACTTCAAAACTCCTGAGGAGATGGTCACTTTATTTGAAGATATTCCTTCAGCGATTAACAATACTCTAGAAATAAGTAAAAGGTGTAATTTTGAATTTGAGTTAGGCAATGTTTTTCTTCCTGATTTTCCAATTCCGGAAGGGTTAACGATTAATGAGTATTTGGAAAAAACTGCCATCGATGGATTAGAAAAAAAACTTAAAAATTTATATCCTGAAGTGGAGAATTTTAAAACTCAAGAAAAAAAGTATCTGGATCGATTACATTTTGAGATCAATGTCATCAATCAAATGGGCTATGCTGGTTATTTCTTAATCGTTGCAGATTTTATTAACTGGGCAAAAGAAAATAATGTTCCGGTTGGGCCAGGCAGGGGTTCTGGCGCAGGTTCTGTGGCGGCCTTTGCTCTTGGTATTACTGATCTTGATCCACTCTCTTACAACTTACTGTTCGAGAGATTTTTGAACCCTGAGCGGGTTTCCATGCCGGATTTCGATATTGATTTTTGCCAAGAGGGTCGAGACCGAGTTATTGAGTACGTAAAGGAACGATATGGTTATGACGCCGTAAGTCAGATTGTTACCTTTGGTACCATGGCCGCTAGGGCGGTGATCAGAGATGTCGGTCGAGTACTGGATTTACCTTTTCCTTTTGTTGACGGTATTGCCAAGTTAATCCCTATGGAATTGGGCATCACCCTAAAAGACGCTATTGAAAAAGAAGAACAAATTCAACAAAGAATAAAAAATGAAGAAGAGGTAAAAGAGCTTTTTGATCTTGCTCTAAAGCTTGAGGGTTTGGTTAGGAATGTAGGGATGCATGCAGGAGGCGTTTTAATAGCTCCTGGAAAAATTTCAGACTACTCACCTTTATATTGCCAAGAAGGTGGTGAAGGGATGGTCAGCCAATTTGACAAAGATGATGTGGAATCAATCGGCCTCATTAAATTTGATTTCCTCGGCTTAAGAACCTTAACAATTTTATCTATGGCTCTTAATAACGCAAATAGAATGAGAACCACCGAAGGCAAATCACCCATTCATTTAGATGATATTCCGCTTGATGATGAAGAGACCTTTGAGTGGTTAAGTAATGCGAATACGACCGCAGTTTTCCAATTGGAATCAAGGGGCATGAAGGATATGCTGAAACAGGCTAAACCGGACTGCTTTGAGGATATTATTGCCTTGGTTGCTTTATATCGTCCTGGCCCAATGGATTTGATTCCAGATTTTTGTAAAAGAAAACACGGGCAACAATTGGTATCTTATCCCCATCCATCCACAGAAGGGATTTTAAAAGAAACCTATGGGATTGCCGTGTATCAAGAGCAGGTGATGCAAATCGCTCAGACTGTTGCAGGTTATACTTTGGGTGGAGCAGACCTTTTAAGACGGGCTATGGGTAAGAAAAAAGTTGAAGAAATGGATGCTCAGCGAGAGGTGTTTATTCAAGGAGCCACTCAAAACGGCCTAGAAAAACAACAGGCCTCAAACCTATTCGACTTACTAGAAAAGTTTGCTGGATATGGTTTTAACAAATCTCATGCGGCTGCTTATGCAAAAATAGCTTACCAAACTGCCTATTTAAAAAGACATTACACTTCGTCATTTATCGCAGCCTCAATGTCTGCAGATATGAATAATACAGATAATATTGCACTCTTATTTGATGACTGCGTACTTAATAAAATTAAACTGCTTCCTCCATCAATTAATAATAGTTTATTTAGATTTCAGCCATTAAATGATAAAGAGATCCTCTATGGATTAGGTGCTATCAAAGGAACAGGGTTGGCTGCGATTGAAGTTATTCTAGAGGATAGAAATAGCAATGGACCTTATCAGTCTCTATTTGAATTTTGTGCGCGCCTTGATTTGCGAAAAGTAAATCGAAAAGTAATAGAATCTTTGATTCGTGCCGGTGCTTTTGATGAGTTAGAAAAAAATAGAGCTTCCTTATTGGCATCTATCAATCAAGCCATATCTCTAGCAGAGCAATCAAAATCTCATATGGGTCAGGACTCTCTCTTTGGTGAAGAAGCAAACCAAGAAGTAACCAACTATGTTGCAACAGATGAGTGGGATAGTAAAAGGCAAATTTATGAAGAGAAGGTGGCCTTAGGTTTTTATTATAGTGGGCATCCATTCTCACATTACAAAGAAATGGTCCGGGCGATGTATCCTCAGTCATTAGGTGATGCAAGACCATCGAATAATAATCAATGGTTATCTGGTGTGGTAATGGCAGTCAGAAATAGAATGACTCAGCGAGGAAAAATTGCCATCGTGACTCTTGATGATGGTGAGGGGAGATTAGATATGATTGTTGGAAGTAAATTATTATCGACGGTCTATCAACTTATTAAAGAAGATCAATTATTGATCGTGGAAGGTAAAGTGAGTCCAGATGAATTTACTGGAGGTAATCGGGTATCGGCAGTGAATATTTTTGATCTATTGACGGTACAAAGCCGAAAAACCAAACAAATAAAAATCAATGTGGGTGAGAATCTGAACCCTGAACAACTTAAGTTATTATTGAAACCTTACAGTAATGGAGCTTATCCGCAAGAGATTGGAAGGTGTCCAGTGGTGATTGAGTATCAAAATCAAGAGGGATCTGCAGAAATTAAATTAGGTGATAATTGGGCTGTTGCTCCTCACGAAAACCTTATCTTTGATCTGAAAAAATCATTTCAAGATGAGAATGTTAAAATCATTTATAATTAGCCACAGATAAGATATATAGATAATCTGATTATGAAATTACATTACTTAGAATTTGAAAAACCATTACAACAATTAGCTTCCAAAGTTGAAGAGCTTGAGTCGGCTCATAGGGATAATCCAAAATTAAATATCTCAAAAGAAGTCAAACAGTTACAAAATAAAACAGATGATTTGTTGCATCAGATATACGATGAGTTAACCCCGTGGCAAATCTCTCAGGTCTCTCGCCATCCACAACGACCTTATACCAGTGATTACATTGAACATATCTTTACTAACTTTCAAGAGTTACATGGTGACCGAGCCTTTGCTGATGACCCTGCAATTATTGGGGGCTTGGCAGATTTTGAGGGTGAGCCCGTCATGGTGGTGGGACAACAAAAAGGACGTGATACCAAGGAAAGACAGTACCGTAACTTTGGTATGCCACGACCTGAAGGTTATCGTAAGGCGCTGAGGTTATTTCACTTAGCTGAAAAATTTAATCTTCCGCTCATCACGCTAATCGACACCCCAGGCGCTTATCCTGGAATTGGTGCTGAAGAGAGAGGTCAGTCAGAAGCGATTGCAAGAAATTTATACGCAATGAGTGAACTGAAAACACCATCCATAGGAGTTGTTATAGGTGAAGGAGGTTCTGGCGGTGCATTGGCACTTGGAGTCGTCGATCATTTGATGATGCTCCAGTATTCTACCTACTCAGTGATATCACCCGAAGGTTGTGCGTCAATTC
>JAYQUI010000030.1:0-14089 GCA_038147655.1 Nitrosomonadales bacterium | reverse complement strand
GGCTAAACGTGATGCGCAGGCAGCGAAATTAAGGATTCAGGAAAGCAAGTTTTTTTTAAAAGGTTTGATTGGACAAAATATGCCTGATGATTTTGACCTCGAAGGTAAGTTTCCCGAGTCCAATATTGATATCAGCAAATCAGATGTGACCAACTTAATTTCTAACAGCCCTAGATTAAAGCAACTGAAAGCTGCTTCATCAGTTTTTGAAAATAAAATTAAGTTAGAAAAAAATCTTGTTAATCCAGGGTTAACCTTGAGTGCAGGCGTTAATCAAGACCCAGGCATCAGAAATTATACGATTGGTGTAAGTATCCCCCTCCCCATTTGGAATCAAAGGGAAGGTCAGATTAGTCAAGCAGAGGCTAATTTAAGAGAGGTAGAAGCGACTTATAACCAGCAGTCGTTGTTGTTAAAAAGAGATATCGATGCCGCTTATCAGCGTTATTTGATTGCGAAAGAACAGGTATTAACATTTGAAGAAAATTTGTTGGCTCAAGCTGAGTCGGTGTTAAAGGTGGTTGAGGCCGCATATCGATTTGGAGAAAGAGGAATTTTAGAATATCTTGATGCACAAAGAACACAGCGAATTGTTCGCAAAGATTATCTATCAGCACGGCTTGATTACATTGTTTCTATTATGGAGATGGAGCAGTTGTTAGGGTCAAAAATAATGGAGTGATATGAAAACACAATACTTATTATTATTTATTTTTTTAATTTTAGGATCTTGTAGTAACGATAATGATATTGCAGATGTTAAGAAAAAAAATCCAAATGAAGTCACCGCTAGCTCGGAGATATTAGAGCAAATTAAATTTGAGCCTGCAAAAATTATTCCTATTAAGAAAACATTAGATATTCCTGGCAGCATTGAAGTGAAGCAAAATTTGCTAGCAAGGATTGGCTCACCGGTACAAGGAAGAATTATTGAGATTAAAGGGGAGTTAGGAAAAACCGTTAAGCAAGGGGATGTACTCGCAGTAATTAACAGTACAGAACTTGCAAAGCAACAGCTTGCCTACATTAAGTCTGTTCAAATGGTGGAATTAAAAACGAAAGCATATGAAAGAGCTGTCTTATTGTTTGATGCAGATGTTGTGAGTGAGGCTCAAAAATTAGAGCGAAAAACTGAATTATCTGCAGCAAAGGCAGATATGGAGGCCAGTAAAGATCAGTTATTTGTTATGGGTATGACGGTTGAAGAAATTGAAGCCATTCAATCTGAAACGCAAATTGATGCAACAACCAATATTGTGGCTAAGATTGACGGAAAAATTATTAAAAAAAATGTGAATGTCGGACAGGTGGTTGATCCCACAGAAGATATCTTTACCATTGCTATGTTAAATGAAGTGTGGGGTGTGGCTCAGGTGCCTGAGAGACAAATTGGTTTTTTAAAAGAAGGTGACGATCTACTCATTGATGTCCCAGCATATGAGAGTAAATTTGTTGAAGGAAAAATTACTTACCTTGGGGATATTGTGGACCCTGTAACCAGAACAGTAACTATTCGTACTGAAATCGATAATACTCA
Organism: Nitrosomonadales bacterium; assembly: GCA_038147655.1. Classification (GTDB taxonomy): domain Bacteria; phylum Pseudomonadota; class Gammaproteobacteria; order Burkholderiales; family Methylophilaceae; genus BACL14. Next base: position 12,552 of record JAYQUI010000030.1, on the reverse strand, counting down.
TGGCCTGTTAAAACCAGACATGTTGATTACTATGAAAGTATCTGGAAAAAAAATTGATAAAGTTGGTGTTCCAATCAATGCAATTGTCTCTATTGATGACATCCCTAATATTTTTGTTAAGACGGGTGAAAATAAATTCTTAATGCGCCCAGTGACATTGGGAATAAAAAATAAAGATGCCGTTCATATTGATGACGGTCTTCTTGAGGGTGAAGAAGTGGTGATAGATGGTGCTTTTCATTTGAATAATGAACGACTTTATGCCAAAGAATAATTTCATATGATTGAAGCTTTTATAAGAGGGTCATTAAACCAGAGATTAATTGTCATGGTGATATCTGCCATGTTAATTATTAGTGGTTTTTTTGCTGCACAAAAATTATCTTTAGATGCATTTCCTGATGTAACCAATATTCAGGTTCAGGTAGCAACGGTTGCAACCGGAAAATCTCCAGAAGAGGTGGAGAGGTTCATTACCGTACCAATTGAAATTGCTATGACTGGACTTCCAGGATTGGTAGAAATGAGATCTCTCAACAAAGATGCTCTCTCATTAATCACTTTAGTCTTTAATGATGCCACAGATGTTTACTTTGCTCGACAGCTGGTGATGGAGCGCCTAATGCAAGTGCAAGATGTCATGCCAAAAGGCATATCGCCTATTTTAGGACCTGTATCTACTGGCTTAGGTGAAATTTTTCAGTACACTCTCGAACTTCCCGGTGAAGAGGGACGACAACTCACAATTCCTGAATTAACCAATCGCAGAACAATCAATGATTGGGTAGTTAGACCTTTGCTTAGAAACATTACAGGCGTGGCCGAGATCAACTCACAAGGAGGCTACGTAAAGCAATATCAGGTGTTGGTGAATCCCGATAGGCTAGCACACTACAAAATAAAAATGTCTCGAGTGTTTGAGGCATTGGAAAAAAATAATATCAATAGCGGCGCTGGAGTTTTGCCGAAAGGTGCTCAACAATATTTGATCAGAGGCGAAGGCCTAATTCAAACTGTGAATGATATTGAGAATATTGTATTGAAAGAGACAGACGGTATTCCAATTTATATGCGAGATATCGGAGAGGTCAAAATTGGTTATGAAGTTCGTGTTGGTGCGGTAATCAAGAATGGAGTGAGTGAGGCCGTTGGTGGTGTGGTGATGATGTTGAGAGGTGGAAATGCCAAAGAGGTAGTTAAAAATATTAAAGAGCGAGTTCAGGAAATCAATGACAATGAAATGCTTATTGGAGGCTTAAAAATTGTTCCTTATTACGATCGAAGTGAATTAGTCAGCGCAGCAATCTCGACGGTAGTTAAAGTCTTGATTGAGGGTATTATTTTGGTGATTGCGATCTTATTTATTTTCTTGGGCGACTTTAGATCAAGCATGATCGTCGTGATGACCCTTGTATTGACCCCATTGATTACTTTTATGGTGATGAATTACCTTGGAATTTCTGCCAATTTGATGTCACTTGGCGGTTTAGCAATTGCTATTGGATTAATGGTTGATGGTTCAGTGGTGATTGTTGAGAATACTTTTCATCGTTTAGGACAAAAGCATGGAAAAGAAAAGAAAGGGATGATGAATGTTAATTCAAATTTCATGAAAAGCTTTGAGAAACTAAACGAATCTGAACGTAAAGGTTTCCTGAAAAATAATGTTATCTTTAATGCCTGTAAAGAGGTAGCTACCCCAGTCCTTTTTGGTGTGGGTATCATTATTTTGGTATTCTTGCCGTTGATGACAATGCAAGGCATGGAAGGAAAAATGTTTTCCCCCCTTGCTTTAACTATTGCGATTGCATTAACCATTTCTTTAATACTATCTTTCACATTATCTCCTGCTCTTTGCAGTTTTTTCTTAACTGGTGGTTCTGGTGAGGATACAAAATTAATTCAAAAAATTAAGACGCCATATGTCAATGTCTTAAAGAAAGTTTTAGTAAATCAGAAGAAAGTGGTTACCATCGCAGTTAGTTTTTTTGTGGCATCAATCATTACCATTCCTTTTTTAGGAACCTCATTTATTCCGGAGATGAAGGAGGGTTCCATCGTCCCTGGTATCGATCGAGTTCCCAATATCTCTATTGAAGAATCGATCAATATGGAATTTAAAGCCATGAAAGCAATCATGGAAGTGCCTGGTGTGAAGTCAGTAGTAAGTGCATTAGGCCGAGGGGAAAGTCCAGCTGACCCACAAGCACAGAATGAATCTACCCCTTTGGTGAGCTTGAAGCCAAAAGAAGAGTGGCCTGAAGGATGGACGCAGGATGATATTGCCAATGCCATTAAAGAAAAACTCAAGTTTTTACCTGGTGTGGTATTGATGATGATGCAACCAATTTCCGATCGGGTTGATGAGTTGGTGACGGGTGTTAGAGCAGATGTTGCTGTTAAAATTTTTGGCGATGATATTAAAATCTTAAGAAAAAAAGCAGATGAAGTGGCCGAGTTAGCAAAAGGAATTGATGGAGCAACAGGAATAAAAGTAGAAAAAATCACGGGCCAGCAATATTTGAATATCGTCTTAGATCGTCCAGCTATTGCGCGTCATGGATTTAATGTATCTGAGATTAACGATTTGATTGAGATGGCCATTGGAGGAAAAGAAGCAACACGTATCTATGAGGGTCAAAGAAATTTTGGAGCGGCTGTCAGATTTCCTGCACAGTATCGCGATGATGAGGATGTGATTCGTAATATCATGCTGACTTCACCAAATGGCTCACGTGTTTCCTTGGGAGATTTAGCAACCATTGAGACAAGAGATGGGCCGGCACGTATTAGTCGTGAGTTTGCCAAACGACGTGTCTACACAGGTATTAACGTTGAAGGTCGTGACTTAGGTGGTTTGGTTGCAGATCTGCAGCAAGTGATTAATCAAAAGTTAGATTTACCTGATGGATATTATATTGAGTATGGCGGACAGTTTGAAAATATGACCCGTGCACTAGGACATTTATCCATTATTATTCCTTTAACGATTGCTGGTATTTTCTTCCTTTTATTCCTGTTATTTAATTCTGTCCGTTTTGCTACCTTAATCATTACCGTATTACCATTCGCCAGTATTGGAGGAATTTTTGGTTTAGCTTTAACTGGCGAATATTTATCTGTTCCTGCATCGGTTGGCTTCATTACTCTTGCTGGGATTGCCGTTTTGAATGGTGTGGTTTTGATTTCTTGTATCCAAGGATTACAAAAAGATGGAATGAAAATAGACCTGGCTATTATTGAGGGGTGTAAACAAAGATTAAGACCGGTATTGATGACTGCATCTGTGGCGATGTTAGCATTGATTCCATTTTTATTTGCTACAGGCCCCGGATCAGAAGTACAAAAACCTCTGGCGATTGTCGTTATTGGTGGGTTGATCACTTCAACATCGTTAACTTTATTGGTTCTGCCAGCACTCTATAAAATGTTTGCTAAAAATGTTACGAAGTAGAATAGGCGTAAAAAGATATAAAAAAACCCAGAAAAATCTGGGTTTTTTTATATTCTAAAACGAATAATTTTTGAATTAGTTTACAGCATTTTTTAAGCCAGCACCTGCTTTGAATGATGGAACTTTTCTTGCTGGAATTTTTAATTCAGCGCCTGTTTGAGGATTACGGCCTGTTCGAGCAGCACGTTTTGATACTTTAAAAGTACCAAATCCAATTAATGTTACGGTGTCACCTTTTTTAAGAGCTTTTGTGATATTTTCGATGGTTGCATCAAGAGCACGTCCGGCATCAGCCTTTGTGGATCCTGTTGCGCTAGCGATTGCTTCGATTAGTTCGCCTTTATTCATTTATTATTCCTCCATATTTTAAATTGAATAAATTTCTGCTAAATCATGAAACTGATATTAGCCTAAACTGCCCACAAACTGCTGTTCTTGAGAGCTTGTAGTTCACTTTGCCGTTTTTAAATTTACTTGTCAACACTAATTTTATAAATTTTTTACAATTATTTAATGTAAATAAATAGAAATATATTTTGATTAATGTTACATTATTCAAAATATGAGCAATAAAAAAAATCAAAAAGGCGGTGCAAGAAAAGGAGCTGGTCGCAAAAAAGGCAGCGGTCTATATGCAGAATCAACTAAGGTGGTGCGTATCCCAATAAGCCGCATTGGTGATGTTAAATCGTTCTTGCTTGGCACTAAAAAAACTAATTCGAATGTCGTTAATTTTATACAGCCGTCTGTTCAAAAACCTCTCCCTATAACCTTATTCAGCTATAAGGTGCCTGCAGGCTTTCCTTCCCCCGCAGACGATTATGCAGAAAGTCGGCTAGATTTAAATGAGTATTTGATCAACCAGACCGAATCAACTTTTTTTGTGAGAATTAAAGGAGACTCTATGATCGATGCAGGAATTTTAGATAACGATATTGTCATTGTTGATCGTTCGAAATCAGCCGCAATTAATGACATCGTCCTAGCATCGATTGATGGCGAATTTACCGTTAAGGTGTTGGCTAAAAACAACAAAGGACCTTATCTGATGCCAGCCAATAAAGAATTCAAGCCAATTCATATTGAAGAGGGCAGTCAATTTGAAATATGGGGAGTGGTAACAGGATCAGTGCGTAAGTTTAAATAATGATTGCATTGGTTGATGTTAATAATTTTTATGTTAGCTGTGAGCGTTTATTTAATAGAAGCTTAGAGCATGTCCCTGTTGTCGTGCTCAGTAATAATGATGGCTGTATTATTTCCAGGAGCAATGAAGCAAAAGCCCTTGGTATTAAAATGGGAATGCCGTTTTTTCAGGCGCAAGATTTGATTAAAAAAAATCATGTTCATGTTTATTCCTCTAATTACCCTCTCTATGCTGATATGAGTAATCGAGTGATGCAGTTATTAGCACACTTATCTCAGGATCAAGAAATTTATTCGATTGACGAGTCTTTTTTAAAAATAAAGCAAAAAAATTATTTGTTACACGGTCAACACATTCGGACAACTGTATTAAAAAATGTGGGACTGCCTGTCTGTGTCGGTATCGCAAAAACAAAAACATTGGCAAAATTAGCCAATTACATGGCAAAGAAATATCCCATGTTTAATGGAGCAGTCTGTTTTTCAGAGACCAATCCTAAAACTTTAACTAAATTAATGTGCGAGATATCTGTAGGGGAGCTATGGGGGATTGGCGTACGCTTAAAAAAAAGATTAAACGAATTGGGCATATTGACAGTACATGATCTAAAGACTGCTAATGCAAAATGGATGAAACAAATGTTCAGTATCAATATAGAAAGAATGGTATACGAGCTGAATGATATTCAATGTTACCCGATTGAATCAATAAAGGCTGATCAAAAACAAATTGTATGTTCAAGAAGCTTTGGGCAAAAGATCAATCGTTATGAAGACATGGCTGATGCGGTAGCAACTTTTGTACAAAGGGCATCGATTAAATTAAGAAAGCAGCAATTGACAGCCAAGCAGATGACATTATTTATGCGCAATAATCCATTTAGCAGTAAGCATAGGATACAACATGTTATTCGATTACAGCATTACGATTACACGGATAATCAGCAACAGTTATTACGCTTAGCAATGCATGGGTTAGAAAAAATATATCATCAGGGCATCGACTACCATAAAGCTGGGATTGTTTTAGGTGATTTAAGAAGGTCGATAAACTTAAATCAAGATTATTCAGCGGGACCGCAATGGCATCATTTGTCGAATACCATTGATGCGATTCGGGATAAATATCATGCAAATATTATTATGAGTGGCTGGCAATCCAAAGATGGTAAATGGCATATGAAACAATCAAACAAAAGTTTCAGGTTTACGACATCCTGGCAGGAGCTACTCGAGGCTTCCTAAGTTTGGGTCTTTATAAGAATTAAGCTTAATCACTTGATAGTTTGGATCTAACGGCACTTGCCAGCCTTGAAAAAAAACCTGCACTCCTTCTGGGTTATAAATATAGAGAGTAAATGGAGCTTGGCCTCTAAAGGTAAGTGGATCGTTGTCAGTCACAGTGAAAGATTTAGCATCCTCGTTATTAGATTGGATGCACAAAGGGAGCTCTTGATTAGATTTTATATGTACATAATTATTAGGCTTATCAGGCACGTTCGGTGTGCGATAATTTTGAATATCAGATGATTGGAAAATATTATTGCAAGAGGCCTCATCAAGTTGTTCAAAGGAAGAGTTATTAGAAATAGTCCCACCCTGATCTTGGTTTATTGTATCGCTTGAGCCATCCTCAATAGATTCAAATAAAGAAATTTGATTATCTACATCATCAGAACTTGGATCATTATCAATTTCAATTTCTGTATCAGATTCATTAAGATTCATCTCTGATTCATCATGCTGATTAAAAAAATAAAAAATAAATAAAACAGCTGCTGCAACAAGAAGGATAATTAACGATTTTAAATTTTTAGCATGCTTCAGGCGTGCAAATAAAAATTGATATTGAAATATTTCTGAGCCCTTTTTTTCATCAATATTATGAGTATTGTTAACTTCATTTAAAGCCGGTTCATTACTTTGAGTTGAGATCACATCTTCAAAATTAATTTTTAAAAAATTAATATATTTTTTTGCGCAGATGATTTTAAAATTATCATTAAAGAAACCTAGATCAGAACCAGTTTCTAATGACAAAATTTGTTGAGAGGATAAACTGCAAGCAGAGGCTGCATCATTAACAGATAGCTTGGCTTTTTCTCTTGCGGACAAGAGAACGTTGCCATCAATCTGTACCGTTGAGTTTTTCAGATTAAATTAGCCTAAATAGAATAATTGTAACAAAGGTTGGTATTAGTGCTCCTAGGAGTAAACCTAGAGGACTTACCGCTTCTTCATTAAAATATTTTTTTAATATACTAATACCAGCTGGGTTAGGTGCATTAGCAATTACAGTTAATCCACCACCGGTGACAGCTCCAGCGACTAATGAGATTTTAAAAGGATCACTTAAGCCGTCGACAAGAGAACCTAGATAAGTTAATGCAGCATTGTCAGTGAAAGCTGTCAGAATAGTTGCGCCGAAATAGACAGCGTTATCACTCATCGAAATGAGAACGGGTTGAAGCCACCATTGTTGAACACCCCCAATTACCACAAGACCAGCCAAAAAGAAGGCCACCAATAAAGCTTCTTTTAAGATCAATTCAGATTGATAATGTTTGTATGCGGTCGTAATTCCAAGGAAAAATAAAAAAAGCGACATAAATACAGCAGGGTGATGAGCAAAAATTACTACCCCCAATAGAAATAGTAAATGCACAATTGTCAGAGCTACAGGCACCCCTTTTTTTGTCTGAGCGTTGAAATTAATTTTATTTAACTCGTTCCTATAAAAAAAAGTTAGTGCTGATGCATTAATCAGAACCGCAATAGCTGACCTCCATCCAAAATTTTCCATCATAAATAAGATGTCCCAATTCCAAGTTCCAGCAACCATTAATACGGGCGGAGCAGCGTAAGGAGTTAAGGTTCCCCCAATTGAAATATTAACGAAAAGAACACCAAGTGTTAGATACTTAAATTTTTCACTTAATTTATTGTTGTAATAGAGTCTTCCTAAGAGTAAAGCAGCAAGCGTCATGGCTGCTGGTTCTGTGATAAAAGATCCTAATAAAGGAACAAAACTCAGTAAAAGAAAGAACATTCCAACTTCGGTCTTTATGGGTATAAATTTGCTTATTAATATCACTATTTTTTCTGAAAACTCCAAAATAGGCTTTGTTGCAGCGATGACCATAATCACAAATACAAACATTGGTTCGGTAAAGTTTCGAGAATCAACATAACCAACAGCTGAGGAGCTGCCCTCTAGAATAAACATAAAGACCACGAGAACCATGGCCCAAAAGCCAAATACAATCTCTACCTCACCAAGGAGATGAAGGATTCCAGAAAACTTTTTGTGAGTATGAGCTAGATGTTCAAAGTACTTTGTAGAAAAAGTATGTAAAATTGCAATAGCGAATAAGGCTGTTCCAATAAAATTTATAGTAGATATAGTTTCCATAGCGGCAATATTTTAGCATGTTAATTTTGATTAATTGAACGTAAATAAATAAATTTAATCTCTGCAAATGACAATGAAACAATTTACACAAACCGATATTGAAAAAATGATTGCCCTTCACAACTCGGGAGATCATTCCCAGGTAATCAAGCTTGCCAAAGGTTTTTTAAAACATCACTCTAATCAAATTTTTCTCTGGAATATTATGGGCGCCAGCTATGAAAGAGAAAATGATCTAGTGAATGCTAAAAATTGTTATGAGAATGCCGTTCGTTTGAATAATCAAATTCCTGAGATTGTTTTTAATTTAGGTGCGGTTAAATTTAACTTAAATGATCTTGATGGTGCCTTGCAAAACTATAATCAAGCACTATCAATCAAGCCGGATTTTGTAGAAGTTTTTTTTAATAAAGGAATTTTGTACCAAAAAAAAGGTGAATTTGAATTAGCATTGCAAAATTATCTCAAGGCACTAGAAATTCAGCCTGGTTTTTATGAAGCCCTCAACAATATTGGATCCATATATCAGCAATTGGGTAAATTGGATGATGCGATCGCAACCTATAAAAAATCACTAGCGATTACTAAAGCATCAAGGACTCATTTTAATTTAGCTGGAGCTTTGAGAAATCAAGGAAATTTAAAATTAGCTATTGCTGAATACACAAATGCAATTAATATTGAAAACGACAACCCAGAATTTTTTACAGATATTGGCGATGCACTTTGGCATGATGGTAATGTGGATGAAGGAAAAAAATTTCTCCAAAAAGCAATTGAAATTGATCCAAGTCACCCCAAAGCAAATTATCAATTAGCTATTTTTTATTATGACCATGGTTTATTAGATCAAGCACTCCCTCACTTCGAAAAAGCTAATTTATTTGATTCTGATTCAAGAACATTGCATTGTTTGTATAAATTAAAACACTTTCAAGACTTTGAGAAAAAATTGAAAAAAGTCATTGGGAAAAAACATACCTCGCCCCTCTTAGCAACATTATCAACGCATTTTGCGGTCAATTTTAACAAACAAGATGTTTATAACTTTTGCCCTGACCCACTGAGTTTTGTGATGCATGCTCAAGTCCCTGAGTTGGTAGAAAATAATCACGCATTACTAAAATCATTACTTAACGATATTGAAGAAGCAGAGATATCTGATCGCAAGCAAAGTCGGCTTTTTAATGGAACTCAGTCCTCAGGTAATTTATTTCAACGTTCAGAAAATTCTTTTAGGGCATTATCTGAGGGTTTAAAAAAACTCATTCAATTGTATTTTCAGTCAAATCAAGAGAAATCTTGTGCGTTTATCACAATGTTTCCTAAAGAGATCGTTTTTAGTAGTTCGTGGTATGTGCGAATGAAAAAAGGCGGACATCTCACTTCTCACATTCATGAGGATGGTTGGATCAGCGGAGCAGTCTACCTAAAAATTCCTCAACACAGGGATAATAAAGATGAAGGGGCAATTGAACTCAGCACGCATGGTGATAACTATCCTGTTGAGCATGATAATTTTCCAAAAAAAGTGATTCTGCCTGAAGAAGGAGATGTGATTTTTTTCCCATCTTCTGTTTTTCATCGCACTATTCCTTTTACTTCAGATGAAGAGCGAATTTGTATCGCATTTGATTTAAAACCTGATCCTAAACTAATTAATAATAATTTTATTTAAGTTTTTTAAAATATAATTTTGAAACTCGAGATCTTCTCCTAATAATTTCTTAAAAGTTGAATTTGGAATTTTAATGATTTTTGCCCAATCAGAGACAACAACAGCTTCTCCTAATCTTTTTGTATTATTGATTACTGACAATTCTCCAAAATATTGATTATTGTGGAATAACCTTTCCTGACCATTTATTGTTGTTTTGATCTGACCATCAACAATAAAATATACTGAATTAGAGGGCATGCCATAGCTAAACAAAACGGCATTTTTTTGTAGGCGAGTGATATGGGATTGAAAAAAAATTTTTAACAACGATTTGGAAGGTTGAAGAAATAAAGATCTAAATTTATAGACTTCCAAGTTAAATATAAAGGCTATTAATTCAACCCCAATTAAAAAGCCAGCAATGTTCAGAAAAAGCCAAATCAATGAAATAAATAAATTTCTCATACTGCCATAAAAGATCCCGTAGGATTGACTCATGCTCATAATAAGGTCAAACATCTCTTGCAGAAAGATCCAAACAAAACAGGATGCGGCTGCACCAATCAATAATAGAGATGAAGGTAATTTTTTTTCAGGCGTCATTATTTTGTAAAAAATAGCAACAAAGATTATTAAAGAAACGCTTGAAAATAAAATTAGCAGAACCGATTTTTCACTTACTGGGATTAAAGAATGAAATAGTCCAGCTAGGTTAACAAGATATTTGGAGATGAAAATGTAGCTAAAGAAAAGAAAGATCACCAATAAAAGAATAGTGATATCAATAAATTTATTTACATAAAATTTTCTTTTTGTTTTTCTATTGAAGATGATGAGGAAGTTTTTTCTTATAGCGTTTGCAAGTGGGCTGGCTGCCCAAAAGAGAATGAAGAACCAAAACCAACCCAAACCTTTTGAGCTATTGGTAAACTTCTTGACTTGAAGCATGATCTTTTCTGAGATTTCAGGCAATAAGTTAAATGTGATGTTCTGGAGTTCATTAAAAATAATATCTGAATTTGAAACCCATTTACTTAGTATGAGAAAAATGAGAATGATGAAAGGAATTAGGGTAAATAAAAAATAAAAGCTGGTCGTGGCACACAACGATAAAAAACGATGTTGACTAAGATTTTGTGAAAAGTGAGTAAAGAAAAACTTACCTTTCCAGATCAAATCTTTCAATTAGGAATACCTTTTAAAGATATCGGTTGCATCAATTAATGCATCAGTAATTCCAGACTCAGAAGCGGAATGGCCGGCATCAGGAATTAGTCTAAAATCAGCATGAGGCATTACCTTATATAAGTCATCTGCTGTTTGGGGAGGGCACACCATATCATATTGGCCCTGTACAATAACAGTGGGTACTTGATTCAAGTCTTTAATTGATTCCAAAATCGCGTCTCCTTCAACAAAACACTTGTTTTTAATGTAATGTAATTGCACTCGAGCTCGAGCTAGCTCTTCAGGATAATTAATAGTTGGCGTTTCTTCTTGGTCTTCATAAGTCAACTTTAAAATACTTCCTTCAAAACTGTTCCAAGCATGGGCAGCTTTCTCAGCCAGTTTTATATCTTTGCCAAAAACCAAGCGACTGTAATCAGTCACTAGAGATTTCTTATTTATGGAGTGATGAAAAGATAATAACTTTTCATATTTTTTTGGAAAGAATATTTCAACATCTTTTAAAAACCAGTTGAGCTCAAATGGCCTGCTAAGAAATATTCCTCTTAGTATTAAACCTTTGACTAATTCTGGGAATTTTACAAAATAAGCCAGTGCTAATGTGCTGCCCCAAGAGCCACCAAATAAAAACCACTTATCGATATTTAAATGTTTCCGAATTGTTTCAATATCATTGATTAGATCGTTGGTCGTGTTATTTACAATTTCACCAGCGGGGGATGATTGACCACAACCTCTTTGATCGAATAAGATGATGCGATAGTGGTTAGGATCAAAAAAACGTCTTTGCTTGGGACCTGTGCCACCACCTGGCCCTCCATGGAGAAAGATAATAGGCTGTCCTGATGCATTACCAGATTCTTCTACATAGATAGTATGCCCGGAATCTACTGGTATATGGTGTATTTGGAAGGGTTCTATCTCTGGATAAAGCGTTTTCATAAGTAAAAAACTTTCAAAATATTTACATTTATTTTCAATCATTTAATTATATATGATGTACTAGACTATGCTTAATTTTTAGAAAAAACACTATATATAGATTAAATTTAATAGACAAATACAACATCTATTTATAAAAAATTTAAATCAAATAAATGTAAATAAATTGTAACAAAAGTGTTGCAATTTAATTTAGATGGGTATAAAGTGTTTTTCAAGCACATGAAGTTAGTGCTACAGTAAATAAAATCCACTGTGTAAGTTATTTTATAGAGAGGGCTTTATTTGCTTCTTTTTTAACCCTTAGTATTAACTATGGAGTTTTATAATGAAATTAAATAAAATCAAATTAGCTCTTGGTTTAGTAGCTGGTTTTGCTGCTGCAGCACCTATGGTTGCTTCAGCTGCTGCTGATCAAGAAAAAGCTATTGCTGATGCGAACAATTGGGCTCACCCACGTGGTAACCACTCAAACAATGGTCACTCAGCTTTAACACAAATCAACAAAGGTAACGTTAAGAACCTTAAAGCTGCATGGACATTCGCGACTGGTGTTAACCGTGGTCACGAAGGCTCACCATTAGTTGTTGGTAGCACAATGTATGTTCACACAGCGTTCCCAAACAACGTTTACGCTTTAGACCTTAACAACGATCAAAAAATCGTTTGGTCATACTTCCCAAAACAAGATCCTAGCGTTCAAGCAGTATTATGCTGTGACAACGTTAACCGTGGTCTAGGTTTTGGTGA
>JAYQUI010000029.1:0-14270 GCA_038147655.1 Nitrosomonadales bacterium | reverse complement strand
CTCTTGTACTTGCTATAAATTCCTTATAGCCAGCATAAAAAATAGATTTTAATCCACCAACATTATTTGAAGAATGACTTACAGACTCATAGAGTTGCTTAAACTGAGCTCCTGCCCAAAAATATTTTTCAAATTCTGTTGCGTGCTCTTCTGCATTTTTAATGGTTTTTATTTTAATGAAAATATATTTCCATGAGAAAACAGAAGCAGCAATTAAGATTAACATCACCAGTTGTACAGGAATGCTTGCTCCCATTACCAAGGATAAAAAGGAAAGATCACCACCTAGGCTCATTATTTATTCTCCATTAATAATTTTATTTCATTTGGGATTCGCATCGGCTTCTTCGAAATAGAGTTAACTGATGCAACAACAACTCGAGATTCAATTAAAATTTCAGATGAGCGAAAAATTTTTTGCTCAAGCTCAATTTTCACTGATCCCAATTTTTCTAATTTTGTTTGAACCTCAATTTCATCATTAAAAACAGCGGGTCTAGTAAATTTTATATCAATTTCATGAACAACAAACATTAAGTTTAGATTATCTTTTAGCGCTTTCTGATCAATTTCAAAATCTCTTAACCACTCCGTTCTGGCTCGCTCCATAAACTTTAAATAGTTGGAATGGTAAACCACCCCCCCACTATCGGTGTCTTCATAATATATCCTTATTGGCCAGTGATGAACCAGTGCTACCATAAATTTTTCGTATTATTCGATTGTTCAATTTGAATATTAAAATGCTTCAAACTCAGATCTGTGGCTATTCTTCCTTTAGGAGTTCTCATCAAGTAACCTTGCTGAATTAAATAGGGCTCTATTACATCTTCAATCGTTTCTTTTTCTTCACCGATCGCAGCCGCTAAATTATCCAGGCCAACTGGCCCTCCTTTAAATTTTTCAATGATTGCCAAAAGTAATGCACGGTCCATATTATCTAAGCCAATTTTATCAACATCTAACATTTTTAAAGCAGCGTCGGCTGTTTTATCATTAACATTTCCATCTGCTTTAACCGAGGCATAATCTCTCACACGTCGTAATAAACGATTAGCAATTCTTGGTGTCCCTCGTGATCTTTTAGCAATTTCTGCTGCACCTGAGTCATCAATAAAAATATCAAGCAACTTTGCTGATCTTTTTACAATTCTAATTAATTCATCCTGCGAGTAAAATTCTAAGCGAGAAACAATCCCAAAACGATCTCTAAGTGGGTTGGTTAGCATTCCTGCGCGAGTTGTTGCTCCTACTAAGGTAAATGGTGGTAAATCTAATTTCACTGAGCGAGCTGATGGTCCGTCCCCAATCATAATATCAAGATGGTTATCTTCCATCGCTGGATATAAAATTTCTTCAATAATCGGTGACAGCCGATGAATCTCATCAATAAATAAAACATCATTTGGCTCAAGATTGGTGAGGAGTGCTGCTAGATCCCCAGCTTTTTCCAATACAGGTCCTGATGTTTGTTTTAAACCGACATTCATTTCACGGGCAATAATATGAGATAAAGTTGTTTTCCCTAAACCTGGAGGACCAAACAAAAGAACATGATCTAAAGCTTCCCCTCTTTGTTGAGCAGCTTTAATAAAAATTTCTAATTGATCTCTGATTTTTTCTTGGCCAACATATTCATCAAGATCTGCAGGACGAAGGGATTTCTCGAGAATCTCCTCATTCTCTTTAGGCGTATTAGCAATAAAACGGTCTTCTTCAATCATAATCAACTAGACAACCATTGTAATGCTTGCTTGATTCCCTCATTAACATTTATATCTTCATTGAAATTTTTAATGACTTTTTGGATATCACTTTTAGAATACCCAAGCGCCTCTAATGCATCCATAATATCAGTTAAATTTTTTGAATGCTGAGAAGATTGTTGCAGCTTCAGATCTTGTTTATCCTTTAATTCAACAATTAATCTTTCCGCAGTCTTTCTGCCAATGCCAGGAATTTTTACGAGAAGCGACACATCTTGTTGCTCAATTGCATTAGAAAATTGATCCATGGATACACCACTTAAAATTGAAAGTGCAACTTTAGATCCAATCCCGTTAATTTTAATTAAGCTTTTAAAAGATGATTTTTCCTCTTTGGTAAGAAATCCGAACAACAGCTGAGCATCTTCACGAACAACCATGTGAACATGAAGGAAAATGTCAGATTGCAACTCTGGAAGATGATAATAAGTCGACATAGGGACTTCAATTTCATAGCCAATACCGCCACAATCAACTTGAATCCAAGGAGGTGACTTATCAATTAAAATCCCGCGAATACTTCCGATCATAAAATTCGACCACCTTTAAAATTAATTGGGGAATTATCTTGATTAATTTGCATGACTTGATTGTGACACAATACGCAAGCAAGTGCATCCGAAGAATCTGGGCCCAAGACCTCAGGAAGATTTAAAAGTTTTTGCACCATGGATTGCACTTGAATTTTTTCAGCATGGCCATTTCCCACCACAGACTTTTTAATTTGCAAAGCGGTATATTCATATATTTGCAGTTGGTGTTGAATTCCTGCTGCCATTGCAACTCCTCGCGCCTGCCCTAGTGCCAAAGAGCTATTTGCATTCATATTAACAAAAGTTTTTTCGATGCACATTTGATTGGGCTGATGTTTAGAGATAATCTCTGAGATTTCATCAAAAATTATTTTTAATCTTTCAGGGTAAGGAAGTTTTTCTGAGGTTGTTTTTATGACGCCGCTTGTAATATAGGTTGTTTTTTTATTTTCACAATCAACTATGCCATACCCCGTGATTCTTAATCCTGGGTCAATACCAATTACCCTAGTAGAGGTCAAATTAGTTCTCGATTACAGCGTTGGTGTATACCTCTTGAACATCATCAAGATCATCAAGCACATCGAGAATTTTTTGCATTTTTATACCCTCGTCACCAGATAACTCAACTTCATTATCCGCTTTCATCGTTAATTCAGCCATCTCGAATTTTAAATTTTCTTTTTCAAATGCTTCTTTAATGGTTAAAAAATCATTTGGTGGAGTAATCACCTCAATTGAACCATCTTCGTTAATTTCAACATCCTCAGCACCAAGATCAATCGCTTTCTCCATGATTGCTTCTTCATTAGATCCCGGAGCAAAAAAAATACTGCCACAATGTTTAAATATGAAAGCGACACAACCATCCGTTCCCAAATTTCCACCATTCTTAGAAAATGCATGGCGTACATCAGCGACAGCCCTATTCTTATTATCAGTTAAGCAATCTACGATGATCGCTGCGCCATTTATCCCATAACCTTCATAACGAATTTCCTCATAATTAACGCCCTCGAGTTCGCCTGTTCCTCTTTTGACTGCTCTTGTGATATTTTCTGCAGGCATATTTTCATCTTTTGCTGCTGCAATTGCGGCACGTAATCTTGGATTAAAATTTGGATCACCGCCACTCATCCTCGCTGAGACAGTGATTTCTTTGATCAATTTCGTGAATATCTTTCCTCTTTTAGCATCCTGGCGTCCTTTACGATGCTGAATGTTTGCCCACTTGGAATGTCCTGCCATAAGTTTTCCTAATAATTATTTAATCTGTATTTTATCATTTTGAGCCTTCACGTGAAGCCAGAAGAATCGTAAATAAAACTCCACATAAGATCATTATTAGCCCAATACCTTCATTTATTTTTGGAGCTTCATGAAGTTCAAGATATGCTGCCAATGAGCCTATGACTGGAGCCAATAATGAAATAGTCGATACCTCGCAAGTTTTTAAATGTTTGACTCCGTAATTCCACAATAACCAAGCCAATGCATTGCAAAAAATAATGTTATATAGCGAAGCCTTCCAAAAATATGGATTGATCTCATAAATTTCCATGCCTTTCGCAACAATTACAACAAAGATAGGTAAAGAGCCCAATAACATCTGCCAGGCCGTCAGATTTAACAGATCAACTTGAGGATATTTTTTATTGTATTTTTTAACACTGATCACTCCACAGCCCCAAAAAAAACCTGCGCTGATCGCAATCAACATGCTGTTAAAATCAGCATTTTTATGGACAGGATCAAATATAAGTATCAATCCAATCAAACTGATAGCGATTGCTAAAATTTGTTTATTTGTCATTTTCTCTTTTAAAAAATAGAGAGCCAATAAATTTGCCCATATAGGCATTGTAAAAGTTAGGATGGATGTTTTTGCTGTTCCGCCATGAACAAGAGCAACTAGAACCAAAACAGTGAACCCAATCATCTGAAACATGCCAATTAAAAAAACAAACTTAAAATTAATAATTTTTAATGATTTCTGCATGAAAGCTAAAAGCAACAACAGAATTAAGGCGCCAAAAAAGTTTCTTATAAACGCAAATTCCCAAGGGCCAACTAATTGAACCGCTTGTTTCATCACCACCCAGTTATAACCCCAAAAAAAAGTCATTAAAACAACACTTAAAATTGGCAGAAGTTTCAATTTAAAAGAATTTTGCATGTTTTATAAAATTTGTTATTCTAGATTTTCTAAATTTATTAATTATGCATTATGAAAACAGCGCAGCAAATATTAAATGATAAAAAACACAATGACATTCTATCTGTTGAGCCTGATAGGCCAGTAATTGATGCATTAATTATCATGGCGGAATATAAAATAGGGGCTTTGCTAGTAATGCAAAAAAATATACTACTTGGCATCATTTCAGAGAGGGACTATGCCAGAGAGATAGTATTAAAAGGGAAATCCTCAAAAGAAAGTTTGATTGAGGAGGTCATGACAAAAGAAGTGATTACTATTGATGCCAACGATACCTATGATAAAGGTTTGGAAATAATGACAGAAAATCGTATTCGTCATCTTCCGGTTGTAGAAAATAATAAAGTGATTGGGATGTTGTCTTTAGGTGATTTAGCTAAAGAAACAATTACCCATCAAAGGTTTTTAATTGACCAGCTAGAAAGTTTTATTAAAAGTTAGTCCCCAATAATTTTGACTAACACTCTTTTCTTTCTGCGCCCATCAAATTCCCCATAAAAAATTTGTTCCCAAGGGCCGAAGTCTAAATTTCCATCCGTCACAGCAACAACGACTTCTCTACCCATGACTTGTCTTTTCATATGGGCATCTGCATTATCCTCACCCGTATCATTATGACGATAACCACTGACGGGCTCATGTGGTGCCAGTTTTTCTAACCACTTTTTATAGTCACTGTGCAGACCTGATTCGTCATCATTGATAAAAACACTTGCGGTGATATGCATTGCATTAACTAAAACCAATCCTTCGCTAATACCGCTCTCAGCTAGGCATTCTCTAATCTCATGAGTGATGTTGGTAAAATGCATCCTTTCAGGAGCATTAAACCATAATTCTTTTCTGTAGCTTTTCATTGATCAAATCCTTTTTTTGCTGATTCATAATAATCATACCAAATCTCAGCCATATCAGTATCTCTAAAATCTTTGAAACAAGGCGTACCAAGAGTGTAATGAATTAATTTTGCTTCTGTATTTTTTTCATACTCGCACGCCAGCCAATTCCATTCAACAGGAAGCTCACCTATGTCATTGTCATCCAACCAACTAAACCGATGCAAAAATTTACCAGTCTGGTTTGAAACAAATTCAGGGGTCAGAATTTTATGTTTTGGATGAGAACAATTCCACAAGATGACACTAGACCAATTTTTTCTAGGATAATTTTCATTAATGTTACCTAAATATTTAATTGATGCCTTAGTTTGATAATCATGCTTTACCACCAGGAGAGCTTTGTTGGGATCAGCCATACCTATCAGCTCTTTTAAATCAGCTTGGCAAATCATATCTCCATCAGCAAAAATTGCCCAGCCATCAAATTCATTCAAATAAGGAGTTAAAAATCGAGAGTAAATAAAATCGTTACTACGATCTTGATGAGTTTCATTAAATTCTTTTAATTGACTTAAAACTAGTGGCGTAATTTTGACTGGAACCGAGGTGTTTTTAATCACTGAATGACAAAAGACATGGTATGCAATCGCTTCTCTTTCATCATATCCAACATATAAATTAATCGTAGACATCTTAGGTGTAGGGAAAGATCAGCTCGATACCATTCCCAGCTGGATCTTTGAAAAAAATTTGACGGGTTCCAATTTCGGGGATTTCACGAATTGAAAACTTAATGTTTTTTTTAGTTAATAGATCAATATACATAATCTCATTTTGACATGTAAATGCCATATGGTCGAATGTGGAGTTAACATTTAACTCATTAACGATACCATTCTTAGAAAAACTTAAATGCAATACATCTTTTTGATTTGCATATAACCAATAGCCCCTATTATTAAATGGTGGGCGATGGCCTAACTTTAAGCCAACGATTTCGATATAAAAATCTTTTAAAACTTCAATAGTTTTTTCATCAGCCCTTAAGTTGTAATGATTAATTCCTTCAATCATATTCAAAAATTAACTGGTTGAAACGTTTTGATTACGAACACGAATGTGTAATTCTCTTAACTGTTTTTCATCAACCTCATTAGGTGCTGATGTTAATAGACACTGAGCTCTTTGGGTTTTAGGGAATGCAATCACATCTCTAATGGACTCTGCTCCAACTAATAACGTTGTTAATCGGTCTAAACCAAATGCCAAGCCACCATGAGGAGGTGCTCCGTATTGAAGTGCGTCAAGAAGGAAACCAAATTTTTCATTTGCCTCCTCGTTAGAAATATTTAATGCTGAAAATACTTGCGATTGAACTGATTGATCATGAATACGAATTGACCCTCCGCCAACTTCCCAACCATTAATAACAAGATCATAAGCCTTTGACAAACATGCTCCTGGATTAGAGCTAAGTAATTTTTCATGACCATCTTTAGGAGATGTAAACGGATGATGCAAAGCGTCCCAACGATCTTCATCTTCATTAAATTCAAACATAGGGAAATCAACCACCCATAGAATTGACCATTCATCACCTGAAAGTATTTTACGATCATGACCAATTTTTTCTCTTAAAGCCCCTAAGGCTTCATTCACAATTTTTTCTTTGTCCGCACCAAAGAAGATCAAATCTCCATTTTCAGCTTTTGTTTTATCAATAATTGCTTTTAATGCTTTTTCATGGATATTTTTAACTATTGGGCTTTGCAGGCCATCTTCATTCAGCTTAGTCACATCATTAATTTTGATATATGCTAATCCCTTAGCTCCATATATTTTAACAAACTCCGTATACTGATCAATTTCTGATCTTGACATATCTGCACCAGTTGGAATTTTTAAAGCAGCTACGCGACCATTAGTTGAATTCGCTGGAGTAGAAAAGACTTTAAAGTCGACATCTTTCATATCATCAGTTAATTCAATGAGCTCTAAATCAACACGTAAATCAGGCTTGTCGGAACCATATCTGGTCATCGCCTCTTTATAGGTTATTTCCTGAAATTTTTCTGGCAGATCTACATTTAGCACATCTTTAAATACTTTTTGTGTTAACTTTGCAGCAATATTTTTTACATCTTCTTCTTCTACAAATGATGCTTCGATGTCAATTTGAGTAAATTCAGGCTGTCTATCTGCTCTTAAATCTTCATCCCGAAAGCATTTAGCAATTTGAAAATATCGATCAAATCCAGAAACCATCAATAATTGTTTAAATAGTTGAGGAGATTGAGGTAGAGCAAAAAATTCTCCATGATGAACTCGTGATGGCACAAGATAATCTCTCGCACCCTCAGGTGTACTTCTAGTTAATATCGGTGTTTCAATCTCTATAAAATTATCATCATCTAATGCTTGACGAACACTTTTAGTGATCTCATAACGTACCTTTAAATTTTTCTGCATTTGATCACGACGCAAGTCAATGAAACGATTTTCTAAGCGGATAGTCTCTGTAATATTTTCATCATCAATTACAAAAGGTGGCGTTAAGGATGCATTGATAATTTCTATTTCAGAGACAAACATTTCAACTTCACCAGTTGGTATATTTTTATTGACCGTTCCCTCTGGACGTTTTCGAACCTTACACTTAACTTTTAAGACGAATTCACTTCTAACAGTTTCAGCAATTTTAAATGCTTCCGGTGTGTCTGGATCAATCACAATTTGAGCGAGACCTTCTCTGTCTCTTAAGTCAATAAAAATTACACCGCCATGATCTCTTCTGCGATGGGCCCATCCACATAAATATATTTCTTGATCAATATGGGATGCATTAACGTGCCCACAATATAAAGTTCTCATAATTATTATCTCTTAGCTTTGTTTGAACGCGATTTTGATTTGGGAGGAACAACTCCCATGGAAATTACATACTTTAAGGCTTGGTCTACGGAAACATCAATTTCCTTGATTTTACTTTTAGGCACCATTAATGTATATCCCGAAGTTGGATTTGGCGTTGTGGGAACATAAACATTCACATATTTACCCTTTAAAATCTTTGCTATTTTCTCATCGGTATCTCCAGTGATAAAGGCAAAGGTATAATTTTTGGCATCGGGAAACTCAATTAAAACTGCCTTTGAAAAAGCATTAGAGTTGTTAGAAAATAATGTGTCAGAAACTTGTTTGATTCCTCCATAAATAGATTTAACAAAAGGGAGTTTATCGAGGATTACTTCATACAAGGAAATTAATCTTTTCCCAAAAAAGTTATTAGCAATCAAACCGACTAAAAAAATTGAAGTCACAGTTAAAATCACTCCAACCCCAGGAACATTAAATCCAATCAACTGATTAGGTTGATATTCATAGGGCAAAAATAAAACCACCTGATCAAGAAAGTGTGCCAAAGAGTAAATGACCCAAAAGGTCAAAACAAGCGGAATAAGTACAATAAGTCCTGTAAAGATATTTTTTTTAAACATTTTTTTGGTTATCCGTCTTTACTGAGGTCTCAGAAGCAGTTGATTTAGTTTCTGTTTTTGTCACAGGTTTTTTAAAATCTGTTTCATACCAACCCGATCCATTTAATTTAAAGGCTGGAGCAGATAACATTTTTTCAAAAGTATCTTTATTACATGCAGGACAGTTTTTTGTAACGGCCTCTGAAAGCTTTAAGAAAAGATCATCAGAATGAGAGCAGCTAGAACATTTATACTCGTAGATAGGCATAAATTTCTCTAGAATGGAATATCGTCTTCAAACTCATCAAATGAACTGCTATTTGATGAATCTGATTGATTATTACGAGGGGGAGTTTGATCAAATTCATCCCTTGCTTCTGGCTGAGAGCTTGGTTGCAATTCTTGTGCAGGCGAACCATCTCTTCCTCCAAGCATTTGCATCGAATCAGCAATCACCTCAGTGGTGTATCGATCATGGCCTTCTTTGGTTTGCCATTTTCTTGTTTGTAATCGACCTTCAAGATAGACTGGACGTCCTTTTTTTAAATATTCACCAGCAATTTCCGCTAACCGTCTATACATAACAATATTGTGCCATTCTGTTTTTTCTTGCCTTTCTCCAGCTTTATCTTTCCAAGAGTCAGTAGTAGCAATGCTAAAATTACACACAGCATCTCCGTTAGGCATGAATCTAACTTCAGGATCTCTTCCTAAATTACCCATAAGAATAACCTTATTAACTGATGGCATTTTTTTCTCCTAAAATTTTCATAACTTTATTGTTATCAAAATTTGCATTGTTTTTTAATTTTATAATTATATAGCTTTCGTTGGGGAAAATTAAGGCTTCTTCAACAAAATCTAAGCTTTGAATCTTACTAAAAACCACATTTTTTGATTTATCAGATTGATTAAAAAATTCAGGTTTTATTTTTATTACCATATCATTTTTGCTGGAGGGAAAGATAAATCTAATCATCAAAGCTAACCAGCCAGCTAAAAGACCACCGCTTAAGATAAATATGGCTTGATCGTTATATTGCGTAGCAATAAATCCACCTAAAATTCCACCCACAAAAATTCCTAAAGATTGGGATGTATTATAGGCGCCGAGAACCAAACCTTTTAAATTTTTTGGTGAGAGCCTGCTGATTAAACTTGGTAAGGTTGCCTCTAAAAAATTAAAAGCAATAAAATATATTAATAAAGTGATCATGATGGATTGTTTACCATCCGACCAATTCATAAAGAGGTATTGCACAAATATAAGTAGAAACACATTAAGTAGAAAAAAACCTCTCAACATTTTTTTCTTAGAAGATAAAATTATCATTGGAATGATGGCAAGCATGGACAAAACAAAGACAGGCAAATAAATTTGCCAATGGTATTTAATCGGATAACCGATCCCATTAAGCATCAATGGAATCATCATAAACATAATAATTTGAGATGCATGTAAAGCAAAAATTCCATAATCAAGTTTTAAGAAAACTTTATCAAAAATAATTTTTTTTATAGGGTAATCAATTCTTTCATTCCTTGAATATCTTATGGGGTCTGGAATGTAATAAATAACAACTGCCATTGCAATTAGTGACAGAATTGCAATTAGCATAAATATATTTTGAAAGCCTAGATATGTATTCAAAATTGGTGAAAGTACAATTGATATTCCAAATGTGAGACCAATGGATGCTCCAATAATTGCCATGGATTTTGTTCTAGCTTTGTCAGTAGTTAAATCAGCAAGTAATGCTAAAAGAACAGCTGATATTGCTCCAGCCCCTTGAAGGGCTCGACCCAAAGTAATCATAATTAATGATTCTGAGAAAAAAATGACAAGCGAACCGATAAAGAAAATACATAAACCAATAATGATTATTTTCTTTCTTCCAAAGCGATCCGATAATATTCCAAATGGAATTTGAAATAATGCTTGAGTTAATCCATAAATACCAAATGTCAGTCCGATGAAAAATGTTGAGGCTCCAGTACCTAACTCGGATAAGTAGATTGACATTATTGGTAGAACAATGAATAAACCAAGCATCCTCAACATATAAATGAATGCGATACCTAGTGTTGATTTGATTTCAAACGAAGTCATCTTGAAGTATGTATTACATAAATAATAAATTTCTCGTATATTAACAGGTTATGCAAAAAAATAATGACAATCTAATTATCAAAGGGGCAAGAACTCATAATTTAAAAAATATTTCTATATCCATGCCTAAAAATAAGCTAGTTGTCATTACAGGACTATCTGGGTCAGGTAAATCATCTCTTGCTTTTGACACCATCTATGCTGAAGGACAAAGACGATATGTTGAATCACTATCAGCCTACGCGAGACAATTTTTAGATAGGATGAATAAGCCAGATGTGGATTTAATTGAAGGCCTATCTCCTGCAATATCCATTGAGCAAAAATCAACATCACACAATCCTAGGTCAACCGTAGGAACGGTTACAGAAATCCATGATTATTTAAGATTACTTTTTGCTCGAGCAGGAGACCCTCATTGTCCAGAGCACAACCATAAATTAGAAGCTCAAACTATTTCCCAGATTGTTGATAATATTTTGTTGCTTGGTGAAGAGAAAAAAATTGTCATCTTATCTCCAATCATTAGTGAGCAAAAAGGAAGCCATAAAGACCTTATTGATGAGCTTCGGTCTCAAGGATTCATTAGAGTAAGGCTAAATAATTCGATTCATGAAATCGATGATTTGCCAGATATTGATAAAAATAAAAAACATACCATTGAAGTGGTCGTTGATCGTCTAAAAATTGATGCATCTTCAAAACAAAGAATTACTGAGTCTATCGAGACGGCTGTGAGGCTATCTAAATCAAAAGTCATTGTTTATGATATGGATAAGGATAGTACTCATTTATTTTCTACAAAATTTGCTTGCCCGGTGTGTGATTTTTCTCTTGAAGAATTAGAGCCTAGAATATTTTCTTTTAATAATCCGATGGGCGCATGTCCCTCTTGTGATGGCCTTGGAAACAAAACATTTTTTGATTCCGACAAGATAGTGGCGATGCCTGATTTATCCTTATCAGCTGGGGCCATAAAAGGTTGGGATAAAAGAAACCATTTTTATTATCAGATTTTAAAGTCACTCGCTGATCATTACCAATTTGACATCGATGCACCATTTAATGAGTTGGCTCAAGAAATTCAGCAAATTATTCTTTACGGGAATAATGAAAAAATTGATTTTTCATATCTCAGCTCTGATGGAAAGATTTACAAAAAAAATCATGCCTTCGAGGGGATACTCAATAATTTTTCAAGACGTTATCGTGAATCTGATTCCAATTTATTGAGAGATGAATTGGCAAAATATCTAAGCCATAAAGAATGTCCTGATTGCCAAGGCAAAAGATTAAAAAAATCCTCACTGAGTGTATTAATAAAGGGCTTAGATATCCATACCATCTGCGATATGTCGCTGAAAGAATGTCATCAGTATTTTGAAAACTTAAACCTAACTGGATCAAAAAAACATATTGCGGAAAAAATAATCAATGAGATAAAAAGTAGAGTCTTTTTTCTTAACAATGTTGGACTTAACTATCTGAGCCTATCTAGGACAGCTGATACCCTGTCTGGGGGAGAGGCTCAAAGGATTAGATTGGCCTCTCAAATTGGTAGCGGCTTAACAGGAGTTATGTATGTTTTAGATGAACCTTCAATTGGTTTGCATCAAAGAGATAATGATAGGCTACTAGAAACATTAAAAAATCTGCGGGATCTGGGTAACACAGTCATTGTGGTTGAGCATGATGAGGATGCTATCTTAAGTGCTGACTATGTAATTGATATTGGTCTTGGTGCTGGGGTGCACGGTGGTGAAGTCATTGCTTCTGGCTCACCTAAAGAAATTTTAAAAAATAAAAATTCACTGACCGCTCAATATTTATCAAAAAATAAAAAAATTGAAATTAACAACCTTCCAAAAACCACCAATAATTTTATTAGAATTAAGGGAGCGAAAGGTAATAACTTAAAAAGTATTGATGTAGATATTCCTGTTGGTCTATTTACTTGTGTCACAGGGGTTTCTGGAAGTGGTAAGTCGACTTTAATCAACGACACACTTTATCTATCTTTATCGAATAAATTAAATCGAAACAATCATGAAACAGCCCCATATGATGAAATATTAGGAGTAAATTTATTTGATAAAGTCATTGATGTAAATCAAAGTCCGATTGGTAGAACGCCTCGCTCGAATCCTGCCACCTATACAGGTTTGTTCACGCCGATTAGAGATTTATTTTCTAAATTACCAGAAAGTAAATCAAGAGGATATGGTCCCGGAAGATTTTCTTTTAATGTCAAAGGGGGAAGGTGTGAGGCTTGTGAGGGCGATGGTGTTTTAAAGGTGGAAATGCACTTCCTTCCTGATGTGTATGTCAAATGTGATATTTGTCAAGGACATCGATATAACCGTGAAACTTTAGAGATTAAATATAAAGGCAAAAATATTCACGAAATTTTATCCATGACCGTTGAGGATGCTTATCAATTTTTTGAGTCTATTCCTGTTGTTGCAAAAAAATTACAAACCCTTTTAGATGTAGGCCTTGGATATATTACCCTCGGCCAGAATGCTACCACCTTATCTGGTGGAGAAGCCCAGAGAGTTAAATTAGCGCTAGAGTTATCCAAGAGAGATACAGGGAAAACAATGTACATTTTGGATGAACCTACCACAGGACTTCATTTTGCTGACATTCAATTGCTTCTAAATGTTCTTCATAAGCTTCGAGACAATGGTAATACCATCGTTGTTATTGAACATAATTTGGATGTAATTAAGACAGCAGATTGGATTATAGATTTAGGCCCTGAAGGAGGTTCTGGTGGTGGAGAAGTGATCGCATGCGGTTCTCCTAAAGAATTAGCTAATGTTGCAAAAAGTTATACGGGACAATATTTAAAAAAATTAATCTAAGGGATGATTGAATAATCCATTCTCTTAAAAATATTGTTTGTTTTTTTTGTCAAAAATTCTGAATAAATATCTTTCTGATACTTTTTTGGGTTAGTTAACATGGATGCAAGTCTTGCTGATTGATATGAGCTTAAAAAGTTTGGGTCAACATTAAAATAAAATTGTGATGCATTTTTAATCCCATATAGACCGTCACCCCATTCTGCAATATTTAAATAAAGCTCTAATATCCTTTTTTTAACTAAAAAAATTTCTAAAAAAATAACAAGAACCGCTTCATTGACCTTTCTAAAGATATTTTTTGATGGGCTGAGAAATAAATTTTTAACTAGTTGTTGTGAAATTGTTGAACCACCTCGTTTATTTTTTTGGTGAAGATTGTCAATATATGCTTCCTTAATTGATCTGATGTCAATTCCAGAATGTTTTATAAAACGATCGTCTTCAGCAGCGACTACTGC
>JAYQUI010000028.1:0-14553 GCA_038147655.1 Nitrosomonadales bacterium | reverse complement strand
ATGGGATGAATAATACAGACTCAAGGGTCAAGTCAGACAAGACCGTCAATCCAGGCTTCCTAATGGCTGTGATTTTATGGGATGCTTTTAATCATTCACTAAAGAATAATGATTCTAAACTAACATTAGATACCGAAATTAAACATTTCTTTAATAAAACAGATCCAAATATTTTTATCCATAATCGTTTTATTAAATACATCTCAGAAATTTGGAGACTGCAACCCAGATTTACAAAACTTAAAACAAGATCTGTTTACAGACTTTCCAATCATCCAAGATTTAGAGCTGCCTATGATTTTCTTCTTCTTAGATGTAGCTCTGATCAAGAAGAAAAAAGATATGGTGAATGGTGGACAAAATGGCAAGAGGCTAGTGAAGCATCAAGAAAAAGATTACTAATAACTAAAGAGTAATATGCATAAGGTATATTTAGGTTTAGGAAGTAACATGTCAAATCCTCTTAAACAATTAAAGGATGCTATTTCTTCAATCAACAGTATAGAAAAAACTTCTGTTCAAAAAAAGTCAAATGTATACGAATCAATTCCTGTTGGTTATTTAAATCAACCAAATTTTTTTAACCAAGTTATATCAATTGAAACCGATTTATTACCAAAAGAATTGCTACAACACTTTCAGGAAATTGAAAAAAAACAAAAAAGAATAAAAAAAATATTCAATGGGCCTCGAACCATTGATATCGATATTCTTTTATTTGATGATTTATGTATTAATGAAAAAGAGTTAGTTATCCCTCACCCTAGAATGCTAGAAAGAGCATTTGTAATGATTCCATTACTTGAAATTGAGCCATCAATAAAAATACCCAAAATAAACAACCTCAAAGAATTTTTAGGTAAACTTGACATAAAAACTATAAACATAATTAATGATTAATCCCTTTAAGAAATATCCTTATATTGTTGTTGAAGGCCCAATTGGCTCTGGCAAATCTACATTATCAAGAATGCTAAGTGAAAACTTTGGCTCTAATTTCATTAAAGAAAAAGCTGACCAAAATCCTTTTCTTCCTAAGTTTTACAAAAACATGTCTCAGTATGCCCTTCCCACTCAATTATTTTTTCTTTTTCAAAGAGCTGAGCAAATAAATGACATAAAACAAAATGATTTCTTTCATAAGGGCACGGTAGCAGACTTTTTTATTTATAAAGATCCAATTTTTGCCCAACTCAACCTAGATGAGGAAGAACTAAAACTTTACAAACAAATTTATCAGTTTCTCGAGCTTAAAGTTCCAAAACCAGATCTGGTAATTTATCTTCAAACGCCTGTCGAGTTATTAAAAAAAAGGGTGGAGAGACGAAGTATTAACTATGAAAAAACGATTTCTACAGAGTACCTAGAGAAAATTGCTGAAGCTTACAGCAACTTCTTTCATTTTAAATATAATCAAAAACTTTTAATTGTAAATAACGAAAACCTAGATATTATTGATGATCCTGGAGCTATTTCAATGTTAGTTGAAAAAATTGAACAATTATCATCCACAAGAGAGTTTTTTAATCCTCGGGTAATCTAATAACATGAGTAAAAAATTAAAAGTTAAAAAAAATAATTTTTTAAAAATCATGAGTTGTTATGATGCAACATCTGCCACTATTGCAAACCTTCTTGGTTGTGATGCCATTTTAGTTGGAGATTCAACAGGAATTCTCAATCTAGGTTATAAAAATACCGCTGATGTAAATCTAAAAGATTTAATAGAGATTCTAAAAATAATTAAAAAAGTAACATCATTGCCTATCATCGCTGACCTCCCATCACACTCATTAACAAATAATCAGCTAGCCATTTCCCATGCGAAAAAGCTAACTAAGTGTGGTGCAGATATAATAAAAATAGAAGGTCATGGTGAGATTAATCAGCTAGTCGCCACATTAACAAAAAAAAATATATCTATTTGTACTCATATCGGCATCACGCCTCAAAAGCACTCGCCAAAAAATACACCAAGTGAATATGCACGAATAGCAAAAGAACATGAATACTCTGGCGCAAAACTGATTGTCTTGTCAAAGATGTCGACAGCAGCAAATAAAAAAGTATCAGAAAGTGTCTCAATACCATTAGTTGGTTATAAAAATACAAATTTCTGTAATGGAAAAGTTGACGTAATGTATGCAGCGCTTGGTTTACTAAAGGGTGAGGAAATAAAAATCAATATTAATCAACAAAGTGCTGCTTTCAAACATCTAGCTAATTTTTTTAAAAAAACTTGATGAAGACTATTAAAAGTATTCGGGGGCTGAGTAAGTTTATTTCACAGAATAAAGAAATTGCTTTTGTGCCTACAATGGGTAACTTGCATGATGGGCACTTAGCTTTAGTTCGTAAAGCATGCAGTCTAAATAAATTAGTAGTAGTCTCAATTTTTGTTAATGAAATCCAATTTAATAGTTCAGCCGACTTTAAATCTTATCCGAGAACACTTAAAGAAGATCTTATTAAGTTACAAAAAGAAAATGTTGACATTGTTTTTGTTCCTAATAAAGAACAAATGAATACAATCAACAATCCCTTTACGTTTGATTTAAAAAAAATAAAGCATGATTTATGTGACAAAAATAGACCCGGTCATTTTGAAGGTGTCATAAGTATCGTAGCTCGTTTTTGCAATATAATTCGACCGAGTTATTTACTACTAGGCAAAAAAGATTATCAACAATTATTTATTTTAAAAAATTTTTTAAATGATTTTTGTTACCCTATTAAAGTACTAGCGATAAATACTGAAAGAGAACAATCGGGGCTGGCATTGAGCTCGAGAAACTCATTAATTGCAAAAAAAAATCTACCTATTGCCTCAATGCTTTACCAACAACTGACTTATATCAAAGCAAATTTAATAACAATTTCTGATCTGCGTTCAATGGAACAAAAAGTTGCTAAAGAATTACAGGATAATGGCTGGAAGGTAGATTATGTGTCGATACGATCACAAAAAACTTTATTGGCACCCCATCATAGTGAAAGAAAACTAGTTGCACTCGTTGCTGCATATTTAGGGAAGGTTCGCTTAATTGATAATATTGAATTTTGCATCTAAATATATCTGAGTTTATAATAGCGTCTTACAAATTATTTGGTGTTTTAACTTTATGTTAAGAAGAATGTTGAAATCAAAGTTACATCGAGTAACGGTTACTCACTCTGAATTGGAATATGAGGGTTCATGTGCCATCGATATTAATTTACTCAAAGAAGCAAATATCAATGAGTATGAACAAATTGCTATTTACAACATTACTAATGGCGAAAGATTTACCACTTATGCCATCTCGGCTGAACAGGGTTCGGGCATTATTTCAATAAACGGAGCTGCCGCTCATAAAGCCAATCCTGGTGATATGCTTATTATCGCAACCTATGCAGATTATAATGAAATTGAATTAGAAAAATATTCGCCTTCATTGGTTTATGTTGATAGTGAGAATAACATCACCATTACAAAAAACTCCATCGACATTCAAGCTGCCTAAAATTTGACTTCAGGAACAAAATTAAATCAAATCATAGTCAACTCTCTAGAAGACATTAAAGCTTTTGATATTACTGTAATTGATGTGCGAAAAAAAACCTCCATTACTGATTACATGATCATTGCATCAGCCAATTCAAACAGACAAACCAAAGCACTAGCCAGGCATTTAAAAGACACACTTAAAGATATTGGTAAAAATGTGGCAAATATCGAAGGTGAAGGAGACGGGGAATGGGTTTTAGTTGACCTCAACGAAGTTCTTGTTCATATTATGCTGCCAACCACGAGAGCCTACTTTAATCTTGAAGAGCTTTGGCAATCATAATTGATTATCAAAATAATCAGCATTGGCTCACAACCTAGTAAAGAAATAAATCATTTAATTGACTCATACTCGCACAAGATTTCTGCATATTCAAAGATTGAGTGGATCAACCTTCAGTTAAAATCAAAAGATAAGAATATTAAAATCAAGAAAGAGCTTGAGTCACAAAACATTCTTTCAAAAATTGATAGCAATGCTTTTGTTATTAGTTTGGATGAAAAAGGACAAACTTTTTCATCTGTTGAAATGTCTCAACAGCTGGAAAAAATCATGTTAAATCATTCAAATATAAATTTTATTATTGGTGGTGCTGATGGGCTGGACCAGACTGTTCTTGATAAAAGCAACCTGGTGATGAGTCTATCGAATTTAACTTTGCCACATCAGTTGGTTAAAGTCTTTTTAATTGAACAAATTTATAGATCATATTCTATTATCAATAATCTCCCATACCATCGTGAATAAGCCCTTTTCAAAATCATTAGTGTGGCTTCGAAGAGACCTCCGCCTGCATGACAACACTGCTTTACATGAGGCTGCTTCTCAATCGAACTCGGTCAGCATTTGCTTTGTTTTCGATACAAATATTTTGGGCAAACTTAAAAATAAAAATGACCAGAGAGTCGATTTTATTTATCAAGTATTACAAGACATCAAGCAAACTCTAAAACAATATGGTTCTGACATCTGGATACTATTTGGCGATCCTGTCCATGAAATACCTAAACTAGCCGAGTCCTTAAATGCTAATGCTGTTTTTGTAAATAGAGATTATGAGAAATATGGGGTAAATCGTGATAACGATGTCCAAAAAAAATTGTCAGGATTAAATAAAAAATTCCAATCTTTCAAAGATCAAGTCCTCTTTGAAGCGGATGAGATTGTGACAAAAAACAACACACATTATTCTGTATTTTCTCCTTATAGAAATAATCATCTTGAAAAATTACTTATGAGCGGTTCAGGAACAAACTCATACAAGCTTGATGACATCATTTTTGAAAAATTTCACATTGATAATACGTTGACACTTGATGAGATTGGTTTTGACAGTTCAAATATCTCATCTTTTCAAATCGCTACCACTCATCAGGACATACAGAAGCAAATTAATGAATTTAAAGATAGGCTTGAGCATTATGATCAAACAAGAAATTTTCCTTCAATTAAAGGTGTTTCATACCTCTCTGTTCATAACAGATTTGGAACTATTTCGATTAGAGAAATAGCAAATATTTGTTTACAAAATTATTCAACGCCTGGATCAAAGTCATGGCTAAACGAATTGATTTGGCGTGATTTTTATTTCCAGATCATTGTTAACTTTTCTCACGTACAAGATGGTCACTCCTTCAAACAACAATACGATAATTTACAATATGAAAATAATGAGTCCTTTTTTGAATCGTGGAAGCAAGGTATGACAGGTTTTCCGATAGTAGATGCAGCCATGCGGCAATTAAATACAACAGGCTACATGCATAATCGATTAAGAATGATTGTTGCTTCTTTTTTAACCAAGGATCTCTTGATTGATTGGAGATGGGGTGAGGAATATTTTAAAGAAAAATTAATTGACTATGATTTTTCTGCAAACAATGGTGGTTGGCAATGGGCAGCCTCAGTTGGCTGTGATGCTCAGCCATGGTTTAGAATTTTCAATCCACTGCTCCAGTCACAAAAATTTGACAGCGATGGGAAGTTTATAAAAAAATACGTGCCCGAATTAAGTGAATTTGATAAAAAAAATATTCACGAGCCTCATACGAAATTTACCCCTAAAAATTACCCAAAGCCTATTATTGAACATGCCAGCCAAAGACAAAAAGCACTAAAAATGTTTGAAAATATTAATGATGTTGTAAAAAAACAACATTAATTAAAATATATTTATCGTTTTGAAATATTTCTTAAAACTTCGAAGACTTAACATATAAATTATTAGATAATATGCCTAATGAACATTAAGAACATCTGTAAACATTTCACCTTGTTGGTATTAATCCTTATTCTAGGAGGATGTGCTACCACCAACAACCCTGACCCATTGGAAAGCATGAATCGTGGAATATATAAATTCAACACCGCTTTTGATGACAGTGTTGCTAAACCAGTAGCCAAAGGTTACAAAGCCGTTGCTCCATCTTTTGTTGTCAAGGGAATTAATAATTTCTTCAATAACATTAGAGATATTATTACGGTTATTAATGACCTTCTCCAATTCAAAGTCAAACACGCTCTGAATGATGCAAGTAGGGTTGCCATCAACTCCACCATTGGTATTTTAGGCTTTGTTGATGTGCATACAATGACTGGTGGAGAAAGACGCAAAGAGGATTTTGGTCAAACACTGGGGCATTGGGGTGTTGGTTCAGGTGCTTATATTGTTATTCCATTTTTTGGGCCGTCTACCATTAGAGATGGTTTTGGGTTAGTTGCAGATACTTTGTATTTTGATCCGATCAGCTACATCACTGATGTCAGGACTAGAAATCAAGTTAGATTAGGCCAATTTATTGACGCCAGAACGGAATTACTCAATGCCTCTGATATCCTTGAAGAAGCCTCAATTGATCCCTATGCATTCCAACGTGATGCTTACCTGCAATATCGCGACAGCCTTGTAAACGATTCTGATGGATCTGTCGATTACGATGATGAAAATTTATTATCTGACGGGTATGAGCCATTTACTAATGATGAATTAGTTTCATCTGCCGCTAATAATTAATCTACAACCTTCTAAGTGGCTCCTAAAGCCATTTTTTCAAGCAATACCGAGCCAATATATTTTGAGCTATTAGAATTCGCATCATCTGCAATACTTACAATGTCCATTGCCATATCCTTTAAATTTCCTGCAATGGTAATTTCTTCAACAGCGTGCTGAATCTCACCATTCTCGATATAAAGCCCAGCCGCTCCTCTGGAAAAATCACCGTTCACCATGTTTACCCCATGCCCAAGCAATTCAGTGATAAGAAACCCTTTGTTTATATCTTTAATCATTTGAGCGAGAGAAATATTGTGATGCTCAAATATTAAGTTGTGTGTTCCCCCAGCGTTTCCTGTAGTTGAAAGATTTAATTTTTTTGCAGAATAATTTGATAACAAATAACGATTTAATACACCCCGGTCAACTAGGGTATTATCAAAAACCTCCACACCTTCATCATCAAAATAAGTTGATGCATGGCCTTTTATTAACAGCGGTCTTTCTGAAATTGTTAATCGATCAGATGCTATTTTTGTTCCAATAGTGTCCAGTAAAAAAGAATTTTGTCGGTATAAATTTCTTCCTGATATTGCTGATAAGATGGGATTTATAATCGCATCAGAAATGGTGTTATGAAAAATAATTGGATAGTTTCCCGTCTTAATTTTTTTAACGTTTAGTCGATCAATCGTATTTTTTGCCGCCTCTTCGCCGAGTTGGGTTGGATTTTTTAAGTCACGAAAATCTCTGACATTAGAATAATCATAGCTTCTTTGCATTGTTTGGTCTTTTGAACCTATGACTGAACAATAAAGCGAGTATCTTGAGCCGGGAAAACCGCCAAAGAATTGATTAGAATTGGCATACATGAATATGGAGGAGCTATAGTTAATGGTGGCACCTTCTGAATTAGTAATTCGCTCATCATATGATTTAGCGGATGACTCCGTTTTTTTGGCAATTTCTAGCATGTCATCAAAACTTAATTCTTGAGGATAAAAAATATCTACTGGTCTTGTTTTTTTGGGATGTAAATCTTGTTCAACAATACCAAAATACGGGTCTTGCTCAGTCACCTTGAGCATATTAAGCGAATTATCAATTAAATGTTGTATGGTTTTTTTTGAAAAATCAGAAGAAGACACAACACTTTTTCTTCCATTTTGATACAAGGTTAACGTTACATTTTTATCATTATTTATCTCAAAAGTCTCAACATCTTCATTACGCACAGTTAAATTTTTACCTGATGCGATGCTTACATCGACCTCAGCAGATTCAGCGCCTAGTTTCTTGGACTGCGTTATAATGTCTTCACAGAGATTTTTTAGTTTTTCTTCGGTGTAACCAAGAATTTCATTTTGCATAAAAATCCTAAAACTAACTAATAATATTGCTCGTTATCATATGGAAGATTCAATAAAAAGTAAAACTCAATTAAAAAAAGAAGCTGATGATATACAACAATTTGGTATTGAAATATCTAATCTTCCAAACCATAAAATAAAAGAGCTATCCTTAAGTGACGAAATAATTGAAGCTATTATTTTTTATAAAGAGATAAAAAAAAATAGTGCTAAGCGAAGGCAAGCACAGTTTTTAGGAAAACTATTGCGAGACTTCGATCTATCAAATGTCACTCAAGAAATGGACACATTAAAAGCCTTCTCAAGACTTCAAGTCAAATTCGAACATGAGGCAGAGTTATGGAGAGACAAACTCATTAATGATCAATCAGCACTGAATGAATACATCAATGAATTCCAACCTGACTTGACCAATTTAAACCAAACAATAAATGCTGCTCGCAAAGAATTTCAATCTAACAAGAAAAGTAAAAATTACAGAAACCTATATCGAATCATTCTTACTGACATAAAAAAAATTAGATCTGCACCTTAATATTATTTAAGTTGCCATCTCGCATATATGCAATTTCTACAATATTTCCCTTATTCTTTATCAATTCCTTGATAAACTCATTTGGTTCTTTTAAGCTGATTCCATTAATAGTCATTATTCGATCTTTTCTTTCGATTCCTGAATTCGCTGCAGCAGAATCCTTTATAACAGCCACAACAAACAAGCCACCGTCTTCATATCTTTCATCATCTTCTTTAAAACTTATTAGATGGGTACCAAACAGAGGTTTAGGTAATTTTGCCCAGTAAGATACGTAAAAATCAAACATTGCATCTGAATCAGCAAGATCATTCGGATCAATGATGATTTCTTCAATTTTTCCTTCATCATCTAATTTTTTCTTTTTAATATTTTCTCTTGCCCTCTTTATTACTGTGGCTCGAGTTGCCTCGTTAATTTGACGATCATAAACAAGCAAAGTGTCCGCTTTGATTTGCTTACCAAAATCTAATGCTTCTGCAGGTGGCACATATGTTCCAGCAAAAGATGAAAAGCCAATTAAGTCATACCCTTCTTCTAACATCATTATATTGTCTTTGTCTTTATCCCAGCCTCTATAAATTTCAGTTTGAGGATCTGGATTAAGTGATTTAAGGTTCTTGTCCCCTTGTTGTTGAAAATTTTTTTCAAACACATTTTCGGCATATAGATTTGGTAAAATAAAAAATGTGAGGAGCAAAACTATGTATTTTTTCATGGTAACTTCTTTAAAATTAATGACAAGAAATCTGACTTATATATGGTAAAAAAATTCATTAAGATTGGTTTAGTTTCAATTAGTGATCGCGCAACAAAAGGTGAGTATGAGGATTTGGGTCTGCCCCACCTAAAAGACTGGTGCCAACAGGCGATTACTGATGAAATTATTTTTGTAGAAAAACTAATTCCGGATGAATTTGAGCTTATTAAGTCAACATTAATTGATTTAGCAGACATTGACCAATGTCATTTAATCCTCACCACTGGAGGAACTGGTCCTAGTCAAAGAGACGTGACACCAGATGCCACCGAGGCTGTTGCAGATAAAATTATGCCAGGGTTTGGTGAGCAAATGAGACAAATTAGTCTTAATTTTGTGCCCACTGCTATCCTGTCCAGGCAAATTGCTGTGATAAGAAATAAGGCTCTTATTATCAATCTCCCTGGACAACCAAAAGCAATCAAAGAGACTCTTGAAGGTTTAAAAAATAAAAATAATGAAACAACTGTTCCAGGAATATTTGCTGCCGTACCATACTGCATAGAGCTCATTGGAGGCCCAGTCATTAAAACAAATGACGATATTGTTAATGCTTTTAGGCCAAAAAAATGAATGAATTTGATTTAATAAAAAAATATTTTAATTTCACAAGCGCACATGCGGTATTAGGTATTGGTGACGATGCTGCCCTCATCCCATTGAATAAAAATGAGTTGATGGCCATATCTATGGATACTTTAAATATTGGTCATCATTTTACTGAAGATTCTGATCCATATTATTTGGGGTGGAAGTCACTTGCTGTCAATGTCTCGGACATAGTCTCAATGGGCGGTCAACCTCGCTATGCCCTCCTTTCAATTTCCCTAAAAAATCTTGATGTAGATTGGATTGGAAAATTCACCAAAGGGATTAAGGCTTGTGCCAAAAAATATAATATTGAAATCATTGGTGGTGATACGAATAAAGGATCCACATCAATTTCAATCGCTATTATGGGAAATGTATCCTCCATGAATGTTTTAAAAAGAAGCGGGGCAATTCCAGAGGATGAAATTTGGGTGACTAATGAGGTTGGTTATGCTGCATTACATTTTAATCAACATACCCTGTTGCCTAAGTACAAAAAATCTATTTCAAACTGCTTAAAAAAAAGATCCCAAGAAGAATTCCTCAAACCACAACCTCCTTTAGAATTCATTCAAGAAACGAAATCAATAATTAATTCAGCTATTGATTTATCTGATGGTTTGGTTGGAGATCTTAAACATATACTGAACAGCAGTTCCGTTGGAGCCAAAATAGAGATTAATAACATTCCCATGCATAAATGGTTTATGGAAAATAATCAATATGAACTTGCAATGTGCGGTGGGGAGGATTACCAAATTTTAATGACTGTCCCACACAAACATCATAACAAAATTCAAAATTTACTAAAGAAACACTCCCTTAAGGGTGCCATGATTGGGAAGATAACAAAGGATAAAAAAATTGAATTTTCACTTCATGGTAAGAAAATAAAATTAAGTAAGGAAGGATTTACACACTTTGGTTAATTTAAAATTTTTATTTAGTAATATTTGGCATTTTATTGCACTAGGATTTGGTGCTGGTTTGATAAAAAAAGGAACGGGAACCTTTGGGACCTTAGTCACTTTCATTTACTTTTTATTTCTTTATAAACTCAATTTGCAATACCAGTTATTAATATTCTTGATACTACTTCTGATTAGCTATGTGAGTGTAAAGAAAACGCTTCAGTCTTTAAGAATCAAAGATCCCTCATGTGTAGTAATCGACGAAATTATTGCCTATTTAATTGTGCTTATTCTTCTGCCAAATAATTATTTGCTTTATCTAATCAGTTTCATTCTTTTTCGTTTTTTTGATATTTTAAAACCTTGGCCGATAAATAAGTTAGAGGAATTACCAGGGGCAGTCGGGGTGATTGCAGATGACTTTGGCGCAGCTCTTTTTACCCTAATAATGACACAAATGGTCACTTCTTATGTCATCTAATAAACTTCAAAATATTTCTAAAAAATTTATCGATCAAAATTTTCTTCTCAGTGTGGCTGAATCATGCACTGGTGGTTTATTAGCAAAGAAAATTACGGATGAATCAGGTAGTTCTGCATGGTTTGATTGTGGATTCATAACATACAGCAATGAATCTAAAGTAAGAATGCTGGGAGTAAATAAAGAATCGATAGCAGAATTTGGCGCTGTCAGTCAAGAAATAGCTCAAGAAATGGCTATTGGAGTACAAAAAAACTCTAGAGCCATTTTTTCTATTTCAATTACGGGCGTTGCCGGGCCTAATGGAGGATCTCCAGAAAAGCCAGTTGGCACTGTTCACGTATGTTTTGCTTTCAAAGGAAGTGTGTTGAAAGACTATAAATTACAGTTCTCTGGGGAAAGATCTTCGATCAGAGAACAGACGGTATGTTTTATCATTGAAGAGCTTGATAAACTTACTTTTAATGACCAAATATGAAATAATTACAAGTCAATTAAATTAAATCTTAGGGTATAAAAATAATGGATGAAAATAAACAAAAAGCGCTTGAAGCCGCGATGGCCCAAATTGAAAAACAATTTGGCAAAGGCTCTGTAATGAAAATGGATGGTACAGAAATAGATGAGTCCATTGAGGCAATTTCTACAGGCTCTTTAGGTTTGGATATAGCCCTAGGCATTGGTGGTCTTCCAAAAGGGAGGGTTGTTGAAATTTATGGCCCTGAATCATCGGGAAAGACATCTCTAACCCTTTCCGTAATTGCCGCTGCTCAAAAAGCGGGAGGGACAGCAGCCTTTATAGATGCAGAACACGCACTTGATACACAGTATGCTGCCAAGTTAGGTGTTAATTTGACTGATCTTCTTATTTCCCAGCCTGACACTGGTGAGCAAGCCCTAGAAATTACAGATATGCTTGTAAGAAGTGGTTCGGTTGATGTGGTCGTGGTAGATTCAGTTGCGGCCTTGACCCCACGTGCTGAAATTGAGGGTGATATGGGTGATTCTCATATGGGCTTACAAGCTAGACTGATGTCTCAAGCCTTAAGAAAGCTTACTGGAAACATTAAGAAAACCAATACCCTTGTAATTTTTATTAACCAAATTCGAATGAAGATCGGGGTTATGTTTGGAAATCCTGAAACAACTACAGGTGGTAATGCATTAAAATTTTACTCATCTGTAAGGCTTGATATCCGAAGAATTGGCGCAATCAAAAAAGGTGATGAAGTCATTGGCGCTGAAACACGAGTAAAAGTCGTTAAGAATAAAGTTGCCCCTCCTTTCCGCCAAGCAGAATTCGATGTAATGTACGGCGAGGGAATTTCTTTAGAAGGAGAAATTATTGAGCAAGGTGTTCAATTGAAATTGATCGAAAAAGCTGGAGCTTGGTACAGCTATAATGGTGAAAAAATTGGCCAAGGTAAAGATAATGTTCGAGAATATTTAAAACAAAATCCTGATATCTCTAAGAGTCTTGAAGATCAAATCAGAGCGAACGCAAATCTTGTTAACTCAAAAATGATTGTCGAAAATCAAACTGATGAAGATGCAGTTGATGAAGATGCAAGCTGATGATCCTCTCAAAAGATTAAAAAATAGAGCTCTTTACTATCTTGCTAAAAGAGAATATGGCTTTGTCGAATTGATAAATAAAATTAAATCTTTCGCAACTGATGAATTAGATTTAAATATAGATAGCTGTTATCAAATAGTCGAAGATCTCAAACTAAAAGGTCTACAATCAGATTATCGATTTTGTGAATCATACATTAACTCTAAAAAAAGAAAGTTTGGCCATCAAAAAATAAGTTATGAGTTAAAACAAAAAGAAATTGATGATTTTTTGATTGAAGAATTTATCGAGGTGTTAAGAGACGTGGAATACGAGTCTGCAAGAATGGTCTGGGAGAAAAAATATTCATCTCAACCATCAGATTTAAATGAAAAAAATAAACAAATAAAATTTATGCAAAATAGAGGTTTTAGTTTCGATACTATAAAAAAAATTATTAAATGAAATCATTAACCAGTAACCAAATACGTGAAATATTCCTTAATTTTTTTAAAGAAAAAGGTCACACGGTTGTTTCTTCGAGTAGCCTAGTTCCTAGCGATGACCCAACTTTATTGTTTGCCAATGCTGGCATGAACCAATTCAAAGATTTTTTCCTTGGATATAAAAAACCAAAATACACAACCGCAACAACCAGTCAAAAATGTGTCCGAGCAGGTGGTAAGCATAATGATTTAGAAAATGTCGGCTATACATCAAGACATCACACTTTTTTCGAAATGCTTGGTAACTTTAGCTTCGGAGATTACTTTAAATTGGAGGCGATTCAGTACGCATGGGAATTGTTAACTGAAAGATTCCAAATACCGGCGGAAAAACTATTAGTGACTGTTTATTATGAGGATACAGAGGCATACGACATATGGAAAAACGAAATAAAACTTCCAGCTGAAAAAATTATTAAAATTGCTGATAAATCTGAAAAGTACATCTCTGATAATTTCTGGATGATGGGTGATACTGGACCGTGTGGTCCATGCAGTGAAATTTTTTATGATCATGGTGCAGATATTCCTGGAGGTCCTCCTGGAAGTGAAGATGAAGATGGTGATCGTTTTATTGAAATTTGGAACCTAGTGTTCATGCAATTCAATAGGAATGAGAATGGAGAAATGGAGGCATTACCAAAACCTTCCGTCGACACTGGAATGGGTCTTGAAAGAATATCAGCTGTTTTGCAGTCCGTTCATTCGAATTATGAAATTGATTTGTTTCAAAATTTAATTCATGATACCGCCCAAGCTCTAAAATGTAAGGATTTATCTCATTCATCTTTAAAAGTTATTGCGGATCATATCAGGTCCATTGCCTTTCTAATCAATGATGGCGTCCAACCTTCCAATGATGGAAGGGGTTATGTCTTAAGAAGAATATTAAGACGCGCAATTCGTCATGGTTATAAACTGGGTGCAACAGAATCTTTTTTAATGCCCATACTGAATAGTCTTGCTAAGAATATGCAAGAAGCCTATCCAGAGCTCCTAACCAACATAAAGAAAATTGAAAAAACGACACATCAAGAAGAGGACAAGTTTTTTGAAACCATTGCTAACGGTATGAATATCCTCGAGCAAGAAATTAACCTTACCAAAAAAAATAAATCGACTATGTTAAACGGCTCAGTCGCTTTTAAACTCCATGACACATATGGATTTCCAATAGATTTAACAGCTGATATTTGTCGAGAACATGAAATTACTATTGATCAGGCAGGTTTTGATCAAGATATGGCTGAACAAAAAAATAAAGCCAAAAATGCCTCCCAATTTAAAGCAAAAGACTCGAT
>JAYQUI010000027.1:0-14776 GCA_038147655.1 Nitrosomonadales bacterium | reverse complement strand
GTACAGAGTTCTGGATGGTCAACCACATTAATCAATATGTTATTTTTCTTTGCAAAATTAAATAATTTTTTATTAATTTGCTTGTTATCAGTAGCGGCTATGATTAATGAGTAGTTGCTACCCAGAGAGCTTATATCAAGACTCTTTTTTATCTTTTTTAATTTTTTTTTACTAATTAATTGTTCAACATTAGGTGAAAACTTTCTAGCTAAAACTTCCACATTGGCATTGGCTTTAATGATTAAGTTAATTTTCCTCTCAGCAATGTCTCCCCCACCTACAACCAGTACAGGTAATTTATCAAGATTTACAAAGAGTGGAAAACGTTTCATAACCAATGTTAACTTTAAGGTGTATTAATCTATAATGATAATCTATAAAAATAGATAATTAGAAATGACAAAAAAAATATTTATTAAAACGTATGGCTGTCAGATGAATGAATATGATTCTGATCAAATATCTAACTTAATGGGGAAGATGGATAGTTATCAATCAACTGATCAAGTTGAAGATGCAGATCTCGTTGTATTGAATACATGCTCAATCCGTGAAAAAGCTGAAGATAAAGTTTATGGACAGCTAGGAAGATTAAGAGAATTAAAAAATAAAAAACCATCAATGAAAATTGCAGTAGGTGGTTGTGTTGCTTCCCAAGAAGGCGAAAATATTATCAAACGAGCTCCCTATGTCGACTTGGTATTTGGTCCTCAAACACTTCATAAAATTCCGTCACTATTGAAAGAAAATGAAAGAGCTGGCTCGGCTCAAATAGATATTAGTTTTCCTGCTATCGAAAAATTTGATCAGCTGCCCCAGGTCAAATCTAATGGACCCTCTGCCTACGTATCTATTATGGAAGGCTGTAGCAAATATTGTTCTTTTTGTGTTGTCCCTTACACTCGAGGTGAGGAAGTCTCTAGGCCAGCCGAAGATATTATTGAAGAGATCCTGCGACTCACTCAACAGGGAGTGATTGAATTAAATCTTCTAGGTCAGAATGTGAATGCCTATCGATATAAAGACAAAAAAGGCTTCGAATATGATTTCGCGGAACTAATAAACCTCATATCAGAAATTGATGAAATTAAGCGAATACGCTTCACCACTTCGCATCCAAATGAAATGAATGAAACATTAATCGAGTGTTTTCAAAATAATCATAAATTAGCAAATTTTATTCACCTGCCTATCCAGTCTGGTTCAGATCGCATATTGTCTGCGATGAAAAGAAACTACTTGTATCTTGAATATAAGCAAATTATAAAAAAATTGAAAGCTGCGTCTCCTAATATCCTAATATCCTCTGATTTTATTATCGGCTTTCCAGGGGAAACAGATCAAGACCACCAGCAAACAATTAAAGCAATTAAAGAAATAGATTTTGACTATAGCTACAGTTTTTTATATAGCGCTAGACCCGGCACGCCTGCCTCTTATCTAAAAGATTCTACAAATGAAGAAATTAAAAAAGATAGGTTGCAAGAGATTCAAAACTTAATTAGTGAGCAAGGTAAAAATCATACCCATGCCCTAATGAATAGCGAACAAAGAGTGCTCATCGATGAAAAAGTTGATGACATCACTTTTAAAGGTAAGACAGATAATAATCGCATTGTTGAAATTAAGACTAAACAAGATATTTTGAATCAAATGGTGAAGGTTAAAGTCATTAAAACAACAGATAGAAGAATTACTGGAGAACTAATTTAATTGACAACTACTTTCATACTTGAGCCTGAGAATAACAAACAACTTATCAATACCTGCGGTCCACTGGATGAGAACATTCAACAAATTGCAAAGAATCTTAATATAAAAATCTCAAGAAAGGGTTTTCAATTCTCTTTAACTGGGGCTGATCAAAAAATAAAAATAGCATCTGATATGCTTCAGCATTTTTATTTAAAAGCAAAAACACCGATTACCTTAGAAGATATACAGCTTAGCCTGGTAAGCATTAATGAAGATAAACAGGCTGATAATATTGAATTAATTGAGCTAAAAACAAAGAAAAATGATTTGCAAGGAAGAACGCCGCGCCAGCAAAGTTACCTTAAACTTATTCAAGAAAATGACATTAACTTTGGTATTGGTCCAGCTGGCACTGGAAAAACATACCTTGCAGTCGCTTCTGCGATTGATGCCTTAAATCGTGAAAAAATAAAAAGAATTATCTTGGTTCGACCAGCAGTTGAGGCAGGAGAAAAATTGGGATTTCTTCCAGGCGACCTTGCGCAAAAGGTTGATCCTTACCTAAGACCCTTATACGATGCATTATACGATTTAGGCGGTTATGAAACAGTGAACAAGTGGTTTGAGAAACAAATTGTTGAGATTGCTCCGTTGGCATATATGCGAGGACGAACACTAAATCAAAGCTTTATTATTCTTGATGAAGCTCAAAATACCACACCTGAGCAAATGAAAATGTTTCTGACTAGAATCGGCTTTGGTACTAAAGCGGTAATTACTGGAGACATAACGCAAATTGATCTTACCAAAGGACAAAAAAGCGGTCTGTTGGAAATTGAGAAAGTACTCAAAGATATTAAAGGTATTTCCTTTACCAAGTTTCAATCAAAAGATGTAGTGAGGCACCCTATTGTGCAGAAAATCATCGATGCCTATGACAAAATAGAAAATGATTAGAGTCCATATCCAAGACATCATTAACAAGAAAAATGTTCTAACAGGTCCCGTATGTAAAAAAATTTTTTCATCTGTTTGGAAAAAAGAGGCTGAAATCACAGTGAGAATCACCACCGCTTCTGAATCTCAAGAATTAAATCGTAAATACCGAAATCAAAACAAGCCAACTAATATACTGTCATTTAATATAGAATCGAATAGATCATTGATCGGCGACCTTGTTCTTTGTCACGATATTGTAAAAAAAGAAGCAAAAGAACAAAATAAAAAAATAAAGGATCATTATATTCACCTTGTATTACATGGTTTTTTACATTTGATGGGACATGATCACATTAATGAAAAAGATCAACTTATAATGGAAAAAATTGAAATTAAGACTTTGAAATTATTTAATATTCAAAACCCTTACATATCCCATGATTAAAAAAGATAAGCTCAAAATAATTCCAAAATTATTAAAACGAATTATTCAGCCAAAAACTAAAGAAGAACTATTAATTCTGCTGCAAAAGTCATACCAGGCTAATCTAATCGATTCAGATTCACTCATGATGCTCGAAGGTGTTCTTGGCATATCTGATATGCAGGCAAGAGATGTGATGATCCCACGCTCACAAGTGTCATTTATTAATATAAATGACGGTATCGATGTAATTATTGATACTGCGCTTCATACAGCTCATTCCAGATTTCCTGTCATTGATGAAGATAATAATAACGTCATTGGTATTCTTCTAGCTAAAGACTTAGTGAGACTCAATAAAGAAAAAGATCTTGATTTGCGCGAT
This sequence comes from Nitrosomonadales bacterium, assembly GCA_038147655.1. Taxonomy (GTDB): domain Bacteria; phylum Pseudomonadota; class Gammaproteobacteria; order Burkholderiales; family Methylophilaceae; genus BACL14. The sequence continues at coordinate 11,333 of JAYQUI010000027.1, read as the reverse complement.
ATTCTCAGGCCGCCAGTATATATTCCAGAATCTAAAAAACTTAATGTCCTACTCAAAGAGTTTAGAAGTAATCGCAATCATATTGCGATTGTGGTTGATGAATATGCAGGCATTGCAGGAATCTTAACCATCGAGGATGTACTTGAGCAAATTGTTGGCGAGATTGAAGATGAATTTGACTACGATGAAAATGAGGATAATATCATTCAAGAAGAGACCACTATCTTTCGAATTAAAGCCTCAACCGAGCTTGAAGAATTTAACGGATTTTTTAACACGAATTATCCTATTAACGAAAATCAAACCGTTGGTGGTTTAGTTATATCAAAACTCGGTCATTTGCCAAAAAAAAATGAGCCCATTCATTTTGATGGATTTGATATTGAAGTTCTTCGAAGAGATAGTAGGCGCTTGTATCTCTTAAGATTTTCAGTCAATCTGGATCAGGTAGATCAAGATATTTTGAACTAATAGTGGGCCTATTTGCCAGATATCTTTGAATAAAATTCCTTGATAATGAAAAAAATAATATTTTTAATCCTTTTTTTCGCCCTCTCATCTTTTGCTGATGAGGATATTTCGATTTCTGAAGCCCCTCTTGTGAATGAGCTTCCAGTGAATGAATTGGAATTTGTTGATACGATTGGACTCCTAACCCCAGATGAAGTTGAAAAAATACTGGGAGAACCAAAAAAAATTGTCAATATTACTTTAGAGTCATCTAAAGAGGTTATTGCATCATCTTGGTATTATGAAAATATTAATACCGATCATAGTGGAAATTATTATCCAATCACTGAAATCGATATCGTTGACGGTTATATTGAGTCTGTAGTGTTTTTAAACTCAAATATGGATGAAATTGATCGTGTTGAAGGTCAAAAATACGATATTAAAAGACCAGAAAAAGTTTTCTAAAAATAATTCACAATTGTAGAATAGCTAGATGACTTCTAGCTTGCATTTAATATGGGCATGTTTACTTGGCTCAATCTTTGTTTTTTCATTCCTGCCATTTGATCTTTTTTTTCTTCCTTATCTTATTTTTCCAGCATTTTTTTTCTTATTAGATCAAAGTGACAAAAAATTAGCCACAACCCTTCTGTTTGGATTTTTCTTTTTTTTCACTGGAATTTATTGGTTAATTCTATGTATTAATAATTATGGAGGTGCGAGTCTCACGAATGCAGTCATCATTTGTTTCATTTTTTATATTTTTTTAAGTCTTTTTTTCCTGCCTTTTGCTTTTTTTAAAAAACTAAGTCTTCTATCAGCCATAGCTTTATTCGTAATCCTGGAAATAATCAGAGAATATCTTTTTACAGGGTTTCCCTGGCTTTCAATTGGATTTTCCCAAACCAATAACCCCTTAGTAAATAATTATTATGAAATCATTGGAAGCCACGGACTGTCTTTGGTAGTTTTAGCAATAAGTGCCCTTTTGTATATTTCTTTTCTTAATAAAAGTAAAAGAAAATTATCGTTATTTCTTATTGCGTTAATTATTTCAACAAACTTCTTAATACATTTATTTAAGCCCGAACCTACGATTGAAGATTATAATTTAAATATTTCTCTTCTCCAGGGAAATATAAGCCAATCAATAAAGTGGGATGCAAATAGAGTTGAGGAACAAATAAACGTTTATGTTGACCTTTTAAACCAAGCAAAAGGTGAAGTCATAATCTTCCCTGAAACGGCTATTCCTTTGCTATATAAAAATTACCCTAAAAATTTTAATGAAGCAGTTGAAAATAAAATTAACGAGAATAAATCAGTCATCATTGGTTCGATCTTTGAAGATAATGGACATTATCTAAATGGAGCCATAATCAAAGAAAAAAATTTCGATCAATACTACTTTAAAGAACACTTGGTCCCTTTTGGTGAGTATTTTCCGCTCACTGATTACTTTGGTTTCTTTTACGAAAAAATTTTAGATATTCCTTTTTCAAATTTAACGCCTCCTGAAATAAAAAATAATGTCATCAACATCAACGATGTCAATGTGGGGTTAAATATCTGTTACGAGGATATTTTTAAAACATCTTACGATAAATTTAATGAAGCGGATTTGTTTATTAATCTTACCAATGATGCCTGGTACGACAGATCACCAGCAGCTCATCAACATTTACAAATTGCTCAAGCAAGGGCCATGGAATATCAAAAGCCAATTGTACGCGCTACAAATACCGGAGTGACCGCCTATATTGATGCAAAAGGAACGATACAAAATCAGTTACCCATATTCACCATAGGTGTTCTTGAATTGAGCGCTCAAACTAATGAATCTAAAACTATTTTTGCGAAATATGGGTATATTCCGCTTTACATCATATTGTTTTTTATGTTTTTCGCTAACAAAGTAACCTCATCGGCTTTATTGAAGGTTAAAAAGAAAGTAAAATCACAATCTAATTTTTAAATATACAAATAATGACCTTTCAAGAATTAATTTTTAAACTTCAACAATACTGGGCAAGTCAAGGCTGTGTAATTATCCAACCCTATGACCAAGAAGTAGGAGCGGGCACATCCCATACGGCAACCTTCCTTAGAGCCATTGGGCCTGAACCATGGAAAGCAGCCTATGTGCAACCTAGCCGACGGCCAAAAGATGGAAGGTATGGTGAAAATCCTAATCGCCTGCAGCATTATTATCAGTTTCAGGTTGTTTTAAAACCATCTCCAGAAAATATCGTTGATTTATACATTGAATCAATTAGATCACTAGGTTTTGACCTCAATAAAAATGATTTAAGACTTGTTGAAGATAACTGGGAAAATCCCACCTTAGGTGCCTGGGGTTTGGGCTGGGAAGTTTGGTTAAATGGAATGGAAATAACTCAATTTACTTATTTTCAGCAAGTGGGAGGAATTTCTTGCAAACCTATCACAGGAGAAATCACATACGGCCTTGAAAGGTTGGCGATGTATATTCAAGGAGTTGATAACGTCTTTGACCTTCAATGGAATGAGACGACAACATACCGTGATGTCTTTCTTCAAAATGAAAAGGAGCAAAGTGCTTATAACTTTGAACATAGTAATGTTGAATTTTTACAAACAGCTTTTTCAAGTCATGAAGAACAGGCTAAGTACCTGGTTGAACAAAAGCTAGCACTTCCAGCATATGAGCAAGTTCTAAAAGCAGCTCATACTTTCAATTTATTGGACGCTAGAGGAGTAATTAGTGTTACTCAAAGAGCGAGTTATATCGGAAAAATTAGAAACATATCACGATTAGTTGCTGAGAGTTACCTCAACAGTCGAGCAGCATTAAAATTTCCTTTAGCTAACAAAGAGCATGCATCTGAAGTTCTTAAAAATTTAGAGGATAAGTAAGCATGAGTGAAAATACATTACTGTTTGAATTGTTATGTGAAGAGCTTCCTCCCTCTTCACAAAAGCAGATGTCTGACTTTTTAGCTATAGAAATTTTTAATCAGCTTAACCAAAATAAATTTACAACATCGAATTCAAAATTAAATATTTACTCAACTCCGCGTCGTATTGGATTTAAAATTAGTCACACGGCGACCAAAAGTCCTGATGAGTTAACTGAAATTAAACTAATGCCAAAAAAAATTGGTTGGATTGATGATCAAGCTGCAGCGCCACTGATAAAAAAATTAGAGAGTTTAAATTTAATTGACCTTAAAGATTCCTTGGATAACTTTATAATTCAAGATGAAGTTTTATATGCAAAAAAAAATATTGAAGGGACTAGTCTCGATGAGTTTATTCAAAATGAATTAAATCAAGTGTTAAAAAAAATGCCAATTGAAAAGGTTATGTCATATCAATTAGCCAATGGTTGGACATCCGTTAATTTTGCAAGACCAGCAATTAATTTAATCTGTATGCATGGAAGTGAAATTTTAGATATCGAGATACTAGGACTTAAAGCAAATAATATTATCCATGGGCACCGATTTGAGAGCACGGAGGCATTAAGCCTAAAGAATGCTGATCAATATGAAGAGTTACTTGAGAAGAAAGGTAACGTTATTCCTGAGTTCGATAAGCGTTATGATGAAATTCAAAATCAAATTTCTCACTTGATAAATAATTTAGGAAATAATTATTCTTGTCCTCTGGACAATGAATTACTGGAAGAAGTGACAACATTAGTTGAAAAGCCTAATGCAATGATGGGATCTTTTGACAGCCAATTCTTGGATATCCCATCTGAATGTTTGATTCTATCGATGAAAAGTAATCAAAAATATTTTCCCGTACTTAAGGATAATCAACTAACGAATAAATTCATTTTAATCTCTAATATCCACCCCAAAGATCCATCTATGGTAGTCAAAGGGAATGAGAAGGTAATTTATCCAAGATTAGCTGATGCTGAATTTTTCTTTTCTCAAGACAAAAAAAGATCTCTTACCGCCATGGTCAGTGACTTAAATAATATTGTTTATCATCAGAAGTTGGGTTCCCTGAATGCGCGTTGCGAACGTGTGAGCAAAATTTTCAACCATATTAGAGAAAATACGTCACTAAACTCAAACCATGACAGGGATCTGTTAGCTAAGCTCGCAAAAGCAGACCTCAGTTCTTTGATGGTTGGCGAATTCCCAGAATTACAAGGAATTATGGGTAAGTATTACGCCTTAGCTTCGGACATGGATAAGGATTTTGCACAAGCCATTGAAGACCATTACAAACCGAAATTTTCTGGAGACGATTTACCCGAGAACGACACCTCCCTGATACTATCCCTCGCAGATAAATTTACCACCTTAATTGATTTATTTTCAATCGGGGAAAAACCTTCAGGGGTAAAAGATCCTTTTGCATTAAGACGTGCTGCTATCTCGATCATTAGAATTTTAATTGAATGCGATATCAATCTTGATTTAATTGAATTAATAAATAACACCTTTCCAAGTGATCATGAAGAAAACAAATACCACCTAATCGATTTTATTTATGATCGTCTAGAAAATTTTATTAAAGATCGAGGTTATGAAACACTTGTAGTTCAATCGGTGTGTGATGGCCAACCAAATTTTATTAATGATATTATCTTAAAAGTTGAAGCAGTAAATGAATTTAAAAAAATTGATATCAGCGAGAATCTTGCTCAATCCAATAAAAGAGTTCTAAATATCCTAAAAAAATATGATAATCCATTAACTGAAAAAGTTAATCAAGACTTATTGGAGTCTGATTCTGAAAAATTACTTTATCAGTCGATCGTTAAAGTAAATGAAAACAATAAAGGTTATTTGGAAGCTAAAAAATATAACAACCTGCTAAATAATTTGATTCATTTATCTGAACCAATAGATAATTTTTTTGAAGATACTATGGTTAATGCAGATAATAAAGATATTAAGCACAATCGACACCTTCTACTTTCTGAGCTGAATAAAGCGATGAACATCATTGCTAATTTGTCGGTGCTAGGAACCTAAAATGAAATTACTTATTCTTGATCGAGATGGTGTTATAAATCAAGATTCAGCTAACTATATTAAAAATGAAAACGAATGGATCCCAATTCCTGGAAGTCTTGAGTCCATTGCACAATTAACTCAAAATAATTTCAAAGTAATCATAGTGACCAACCAATCAGGCATTGGCAGGGGTCTATACTCCATGGAAAATCTAAATCAAATCCATTGCAAAATGCATCGATTGCTCGCAGACATGGGAGGGAGAATTGACTCCATATTTATCTGTCCACATACCGACGAAGATGAATGTAAATGTAGAAAACCAAAACCTGGAATGTTGCTAGAAATAGAAAAAGTCTATGGTACAAGCTTGGAAAAAGTATATGGTGTAGGTGATTCTCTTAGAGATCTTCAGGCCTTTGATGCAATTAAGATGCAACCGATCTTAGTTAAAACTGGAAATGGGCAACAAGTCCTTAAACAAAAAAAATATCCAAAAAAAACAAAAGTCTTTAAAAATCTTAAAGATGCTACACAACATATAATAAAGTCATCATGATAAAAATAAGGTCATTTATTTTTTATTTGGGGATGTTCCTCTTTACTATACCTTTTACTCTTATATCATTATTTACTTTTCCACTTGCTCAGAAATATCGATACAGATTTATTTCTTTATGGGCAAAAACAATGATCCCTTGGCTAAAATTTACATGTAAATTATCTTTTGAAATACATGGGTCTGAAAATATTCCAAATAAACCTTGTATTGTATTCTGTAATCATCAGTCTGCCTGGGAAACGCTTGCCCTTCAAATTGCCCTGCCACAACAAGTCTGGGTCTTAAAGCGTGAGTTGTTACTAATTCCTTTTTTTGGTTGGGGTTTGTGGCTTACCTCTCCTATTGCAATTGATCGCTCCTCAGGAAAAAAAGCATTGCTCCAGATGTTTAATCAAAGTTTAACTAAAATACAAAAAGGTTTTTTCATCATTGTGTTTCCAGAAGGTACGAGGGCTAATTTAAACGAAGACAAAAAATATCATATTGGTGGAAGCTGGTTAGCAAAAAAAATTGATTGTCCTGTTTTGCCAATTGCTCATAATGCAGGCTATTTTTGGCCAAAGAATAGTTTCCTTAAACACCCAGGGAAAATTACTTTAAAGATAGGCCCTTTAATTGAGACACAAGAGCTTTCAACTGATCAAATAAATGAGACAGCAAAAAAATGGATCAATAGCAATGTGGAAAAAATTATTCACTAACACAAAACCATCCTCAAAAGAAAAAAAAACAGCTTATATCAGGGGGGAGTTGGTCGAATTTACCCATATAAAAAAATCAAAAAAAAATATTAGTTTAAAAATTGACCAGAATGGTTTAATAATTTCAACACCCTTTCATACTAATGATATTTATATAAATAGTATTATTGAAAAAAAATTTGACTGGATTAGTAAACACTTAAGACATATTTCATCCCAAGCTACTTCTAAAACAAATCAAATTGAGACAATTTTACTTCTAGGTGAAGAATATAAAGTTATTCCAAAACAGCGATCAACTCAGATTGATCATGAAGATAAAATCATTTTCTGTAAAACTAACGGGGTCGGTGATGTAAAAAAAATTATCAAAGAATTTGCACTTCAATATTTTAAAGATCGCATTGACTACTATGATTATATTCTAGAAATAAAACCATCTAGTATTCAACTAACCAATGCAAAAACAAAATGGGGCTCTTGCTCCAATAATAAAAATATAAGGTTAAGTTGGAGATTAATTCAAACATCTTCTGGAATTATTGACTACGTGATTTGTCATGAGTTAGCTCATTTGAAACATATGAACCATTCAAAATTATTTTGGCATGAAGTTGAAAGAATTTATCCTAAGTACAAAATTTACAAGAAACAACTCAAGGATCAAGCACTCTCTCTATTCACTCTAGATTAATAATTTATTGATATCCTCGAGCATTAATGCTGTATCTGTGCCATATGGGAACCTAATCCTTACTAGGCCACTCTTGTCAATGATGTAAATCCCTGCAGAATGATCAATGGTGTAATCATTCCCCTGCGGTACCGCTTGATAAAATACTTTGAATTGATCTGCGACTTTTTTTATTTGATCTGCCGAGCCAGTCAATCCAGTCATATTGTCACCAAAACGTGGGATGTAGTTTTTCAATTCATCAACGGTATCTCGACCTGGATCAACACTGACAAATAGAACTTTAAATTTTTCAGGTTGATCTAATTGCTCAGTGATCATTTTTAATTCAGTTAAGGATGTTGGGCAGATATCTGGGCAATGGGTAAAACCAAAAAATACTGCAACCACATTGCCCAATAAATTATTTGAGTCAAATACTTCATTATCATGAGACGTTAACTCTATTCTTCCATTTAATCGAGCTTCAGTAATGTCGGAGCCATGAAAATTTGAAGTATCACTTCCACATGCACTTAAAATAAGGAATAATATGCAAATTAGCTTTTTAAACATTTATGTTGATGTAGTTCATTAATTTATAAAAATCACATTCTAACAAATAATAGGAAATAAGATGGCAGTAATACAATCAATGTCTGATCGTGATGGGTTAATCTGGTTCGATAAGCAAATGACACCTTGGCGCGAAGCTCAGACTCATGTTCTTACACACACTCTTCATTACGGTTTGGGAGTTTTTGAGGGTGTTCGAGCTTATGAGGCAGAAAAAGGAACAGCTATCTTTAGATTAAAAGAACACACCAATCGTCTATTTAATTCTGCTCATATTGTAAGTATGGCTATGCCCTTCTCTAAAGATGAAATCAACCAAGCTCAAATTGACAGTGTGAAAGAAAATAAACTGAAATCTGCTTACATTCGTCCCATGGCATTTTATGGATCTGAGGGCATGGGAATATCAGCAAAAACACTATCTACCCATGTAATTGTTGCTGCATGGAGCTGGGGTGCCTACATGGGTAAAGAAGCACTAGAAAAGGGAATTGCTGTGAAAACGTCTTCCTTCTCTCGCCATCACGTTAATGTCACTATGTGTAAAGCAAAAGCCAATGGGAATTACATGAATTCGATTCTTGCCCATCAAGAAGCAATTAATGACGGATACAATGAAGCACTTCTTTTAGATACGCAAGGTTTTGTATCTGAGGGCTCTGGTGAAAATATATTTTTAGTAAAAAATGGACACCTAATCACCCCTAGCCTATCCTCTGCTTTAGAAGGAATTACTCGAGATACAATAATTGAAATAGCCAAAGCTCACAACATACAAGTGATAGAAAAAAATATTACTCGAGATGAAGTATACACTGCAGATGAAGCATTTTTTACTGGGACAGCTGCTGAAGTTACTCCAATAAGAGCTCTGGATCGACGCAATATTGGCAAAGGCGCACGTGGAGAGATTACTGAATTTCTTCAAAAAACTTATTTTGATGTAGTGTCTGGAAAAAATATGAAATATGGTGACTGGCTCACTTATGTCTAAGAATCAACGAAAAGTATTCGAAGTTGATAAAAAAGATTTGCCTGTCTTTTGCCCACCAAAAAATCCTAATTTTTGGGCTCTTCATCCAAGGGTATATTTAGATCACCATGGCAAAGATGTTGTAAATTGTCCCTATTGCGGGACGATGTATAAGATTATTTAACAAATTCTATTTGTTCTATTTTTGAGAAATCTGTCAGCTTCTTGATTTTAGATAAATAAGACTTTTCATCTTTACTCATCATAAATAAAATAGTTTTCTGCTCTGAAGGATGTATCTGATCAATATATCCAGTTAACACCTTCAATACAGCTTTTGTCGTATCCACAATCTGTATTTCTGGGAGTAAATTTGTCAGTTTATTTTTTATGAGTGGGTAGTGAGTGCATCCCAAAACTAATGTATCCACCTCTTCTTGAAGCAGTTGTTTAATTATTGGTAATAGAATGGCGTCTAACTTTTTATCGGATGTCGATTGATTCTCTATTTCCTCAACCAAGCCCACACCGGGTATGATGCAAATTTTATGCTGATCTGATGTAAATCGATCAACAAGAGAGATAAATCTTGAGCTTTTAATTGTTCCCTCGGTTGCCAATATACCGATGTTATTATTTTTTGTTAAATTGATTGCAGGTTTAATCCCCGGCTCCATTGCTACTATTGGAAATTTAAACTTACCTCTTAAGGAATTTGCCACATAAGCAGTGGCAGTATTACATGCAATAACTGCAGCTTCAATACGATATTGTTGATTTAAACCAGAAAATATCTCACACACCCTCTTTTCAATAAAGTCTTTGGTTTGAAGACCGTAGGGTAGATACTGATTATCGGCTACATAGATTAATTGCTGACTTAAATTCAAAGAAATTATTTCTTTTAGAATAGATGTGCCGCCCAAGCCTGAATCAAAAATTATAATTACTGGTGTATCTTGGGCCATAAATTTCATATAATGTTTATTCAAAAGACAATCAAAAATTATGGCTGATAGATTAACACATATTTATACAAAAACTGGAGACAATGGAGAGACATCTCTTGGTAACGGTCAACGCGTTAAAAAAAATTCGGTCCGGGTAGAGTGCCTTGGATCAATTGATGAATTAAATTCCATCATTGGTTTAATTCTGACAGAAGCCGTTCCTGAAAAACTCAAAACTACTCTCACGGAAATACAACATGACTTGTTTAACATTGGTGGTGAGTTATCTATTCCAAGTCATAAACTGTTAGATTCACAAAGAGTTGATTTTTTAGAAATTGAGTTAGATGCAATGAATCAAAAACTTCCACCATTAAAAGAATTTATTTTGCCCGGTGGTTCAAAACCAGCCGCTCTTGCCCATGTCGCAAGAACAGTATGTCGCCGCGCTGAAAGAAAGTGTATTAATTTGAAAGAAATTGAAGAGATTAACAGTTCCTCACTATATTATCTCAACCGCCTATCAGACTTCCTTTTTGTTCTGGCCAGGACACTGAATCAAGAAAATAATGTTCCAGATACCCTTTGGAAGCGAAGTTGACATCAAGCCCTGCTAATAAAAAAATTTCTAATCAGTATTCTTTAAATAATAAATCGATACCAAGCTACGTATTAGAAGTAATTAGAAAATTACAACAATATGACTTTCAAGCTTATATAGTTGGAGGATGTATAAGAGATTTACTTCTTAACATTCAACCAAAAGACTTTGATATCGCTACCAATGCACATCCAGATCAAGTCACTGCCATTTTTAAAAATTCCAGAATTATTGGCAGACGCTTCAAGATTGTTCATGTCAGGATTGATAGACAAATTATTGAAGTTTCTACTTTTAGAAAAAAACCTTCTGAGGTGAATAAGCTAAGAAATGGAGTGGTTCAGGATAACGCGTTCGGAACAATTGAGGAAGATGCTCAAAGGCGAGACTTTACAATGAATGCTATTTTTTATGACCCAATAAATAACCATTTATTTGATCCATTTAACGGTAAAAAAGATATTGAAAATAGGAATATTAATTTTATTGGAAATCCTGAACAAAGAATCAATGAAGACCCCGTAAGACTTTTAAGAGCAATCCGTTTTCATGCAAAACTTGAATTTAATCTGGGATTAACATTAGCCAATATAAAGAAGCTCATCCCACTATTAGACAACATCCCTTACTCAAGAATTTTTGATGAAATGATGAAGTTCTTTTTAACGGGCCATGCAAAGAAAAGTATCTTCGTGTTAAAAAAATACCAATTGCTTGACTTATTTTTTCCTTTTTTATCGAATCATTCCTTAGATAAAAATAGTCTTCTTATTCATGGGATGAATAATACAGACTCAAGGGTCAAGTCAGACAAGACCGTCAATCCAGTCTTACTAATGTCTTTGATTTTATGGTATGCTTTTAATAATTCAGAAAAGAATAA